>NZ_AGUD01000010.1 GCF_000240225.1 Patulibacter medicamentivorans | reverse complement strand
GGCGACCCGGGCGATCGGCGCTCCCGCCGCCGCCCGCCGCGGTCGCCCGCATCGCGCGGTCGTCCGCGGCCGTCCGCGCGCGGGCGCTGCTCCCCGCGGCCACCGTCCTGCTGCTGGTCGCGTTCCTCTACTGGCAGTGGTACCCGCCGGTCCGCGACGCCGTCCAGGCGGCCGGCGACGACAGCGCCCGCGCGAGCTACTACGCGCCGCTGGCCGCCCAGCTGCGCGAGCGCGTCGCCGCGAGCCCCGCCCGGGTCGAGATCCCGCCCACCGCCCGCCGCGGCGAGGCGCGCTGGATCGGCCCCGAGATCCCGCTCGCGCGCGGCTGGATCCGCCAGCTGGACCGCGATCGCAACGGGCTCTTCTACGCCGGCCGCCTGACCGCGGACCGCTACCGCCGGTGGCTCGCCGAGAACGCCGTCGGCTGGGTCGCGCTGCCCGACGCGACGCCGGACCATGCCTCGCGCCAGGAGGTGGCGCTGCTGCGCGACCCGCGAGCGCGACGGGCGATCGGGCTGCGGCCGGCCTGGCGGAACCGGCACTGGGTGCTCTACCGCTTCACCCGTGACGCGCCGCTGCTGATCCAGGCGCGGGATCGCGACGGCGACCCGATCGGCATCGACGGCTTCGGCGGCGATCGCGCGCGGGTGTCGGAGCTGACCGCCGACCGCGTCGTCCTGCGGGGAACCGCGGCCGGCGACTTCGCCCTCCGCGTCCGCTACTCCCCTTTCCTCGAGGTCAAGCACGGATCCGCGTGCCTGTCAACCGACTCCGGAGGGTGGACACACGTCCGCCTGATGGTTCACGGTACGGTTACATTGGGAACCGGTCTACCGGGTCCCTGGCGACGCGCGCAACCGGCGAACTGCGACCGGTAGCGCTCCGCCGGCGCGTGGACACGCCACGCCCCCGCCCGTCGCTCCGACCCCGTTCGTCCCATGCCAGCGTTCCTGACCCGCCCCGTCCGCTTCCTGCCCAACGGCATCCTCGATGCCCTGGCCAACCTGGCGATCGTGATGGCGGCGTACTGGACGTACCGCTACTCACGGGGCATGGTCGACTACGAGATGGCGGCCAGCACGGCGTTCGCCAACGCCGACTGGATCGTCTCGGTCGAGCGGGCGCTGCACCTGGACATGGAGGGGGGCCTGCAGCGGTTCGCGGGCAACGTCCCCGGGCTGCTGGACGGCTCCAGCTTCATGTACATCAACTTCCAGAGCACGGTCACGTTCGGCGCGATGGCCTACATCTACGCGGTCCACAACCGCGCGTTCGGCTTCGTCCGCAACATGTTCATCGTCGCCTGGTTCATCGCGCTGGTCTGCTACGTACTGGTGCCGACGGCGCCGCCGCGCCTGGTCCCGGGCCTCGGGATCCACGACGCGGTCGCCTCGTTCACCAACATCGACCCGGACAGCCACAGCGTCAGCAAGCTGTTCAACCCCTACGCCGCGGTGCCCTCGATGCACGTCGGCTTCGCGTTGATGATCGGCGTCCCGCTGGCGCGGCTCTCCAAGCACAAGGTCACGCGCTGGTTCTGGGCCGTGTACCCGCTGGCGGTGACGTTCGTCGTGATGGCGACGGGCAACCACTTCTTCCTCGACGCCGTCTTCGGCGCGATGACGGTCGGGGTCGCCGCGGTGGTGGCCCGCCAGCTCGGCCAGCTGCGGCCCCACGCCTGGCAGTTCGGCGCCGCGGTGCGCGAAGCGCCCTCGTCCTGACGCGGCGGCCGGGCCACCCGCGGCTCGCATCGCGGCGTCGCGTGCGACAGGATTCCGTCAACTCCTGCTCGCCCGCTCATGCAGCACGGATTGCTGCATACGGCAACCGCCCCTGCAGCCGCGAGGACGCGCCGCCCCGCGGGCCAATCCACGCCGCGATGCCCGCGACCGACGACGAGATCCACGAGAAGTACCTCGACCGTGCGATCCGTGAGATCAACTCGTTGACCCACGACCTGCACGCCTGCGAGCGCTGCCCGCGCGGCGAGGCGCTGCCGGTCGTCGGGTCCGGCCACCCACAGGCCGACGTCTTCCTGCTCAAGCAGCGCGCGACCCGCGCCGAGATCGAGGAGGGCGTCGCCTTCTACGGTCGCGGCGGCGCCGCGGTCCTGAAGAGCCTCAAGCGGCTCGGGATCGACCCGACCACGATCTACGGCACGCTCTGCGTCAAGTGCCCCGTCGACGAGCCCAGCTGGGCCGGCGACGCCGGCTGCATCGCCCGCGTCGCCGAGGAGCTGGCGATCGTCCAGCCACGGATCATCGTCGTGATGGGCGCCGACGCGCTCGCGACGCTGAACGAGCTGGACGTCCCGCTGGCCGAGCCGCTGCGCGAGGAGCCCGGGGTGCTGCAGCGGTTCACGCCCTCCTGCCAGGTGCTGATGACCCCCTCGATCGACGACGCCCTCGACGAGCTGCACGCCAAGCAGGCGTTCTGGACGGCGTTCCGGGAGCTCGGCACGTGGCACGACTCGCTGCCGCCCTACTAGCGATCCTGGGCGGCCTGGCCGTCCTGCTGCTCGCCGCCCCGGACCTGCCCGAGCTGCAGCCGCCGGGGCGCGCGGCGCTGGTCGCCGCGGTCCCGCCGATCGTCCTGCTCGGCGCCCTGACCTACGTGATGGGCCCGCTGGTGCGGATCCCGCTGGCGCTCGCCGGCCTGGCCGCCGCCGGCGGCCTGCTGACCGCCGCCGCCGCGGCCCAGAACGCCCACGGCGGCGGCACGCTGCCCGAGGCGCTGCTGGCGATCGCGCTCGGGCTGCTGTTCGCCCGCGTCTTCGACCTCGGCGCGTTCGTGATCGGCGTCCCGCTGGTGATCGGCGCGATCGACCTGATCACGACCCTCGGCAGCAGCGCGGTCCGGACCTGGCCGCAGCCGCTGCCGGGCGGCGAGCCGCTGACGCTCGAGCTGCCGCTCTGGGGCGCCGACGTCGCCGCCGGCTCGCTGTCGATCGCGACCGTGCTGTTCCTGGCGGCGCTGCAGGGCTACGCGGTCCGCCAGCGGCTGCGACCGGCCGGGACCGCGGCCGGGATGACCGCGGCGCTGGTCGGCGCCTACCTGCTGGAGTGGCGCCTGGACCGGCCGATGCCGCAGACCGCCTTCGTCGCCGCCGGCTTCCTGATCGCGTGCAGCGACGTGCTGCCGCGCTGGTGGCGCTCCGGCGGCTTCGAGCGCTAGGGGACCACCACGATCTTGCCGAGCTTGCCGCCGGCGGCGAAGCGCTCGTAGGCGGCGGCGACGTCGGCGAGCGGGAAGGTCGCCGCAACCGGCACGGTGATCGCGCCGCGGGCGACCAGCGGCAGCACCTCGTGCTCGACCAGCCGGGCGGCGGCGGCCTTCTCCTCGAGCGGTCGCGCGCGCAGCGTCGAGGCGCTGATCCGGCCGCGCTTGCCCATCAGCGCCAGCAGGTTGACCTCGGCCTTGAAGCCGGCGCCGACCCCGATCACGACGATCCGGCCGCCGGTCGCCAGCCACCGCAGGTTGGTCGCCATGTTCGGCGCGCCGACCAGCTCGAGGATCACGTCGAAGGGCTCGTGCTCGGCGCCGTCGGCGACCAGGTCCTCCGGCGTCAGGACGACGTCGGCGCCGAGCGCGGCGACGGCCTCGTGCTGCTCGCGGTTGCGAACCGACGCGGTGACGTGGGCGCCGATCCCCCGCCCCAGCTGGACCGCGGCCGTGCCGACGCCGCCCGCGGCGCCGTGGATCAGCAGCCGCTCGCCCGGTCGCAGCCCGGCCTGGGTCGCGATCGCGTCGTGGGCGGTCGTGAAGACCTCGCTGAAGCCGCCCGCCTGGGGCCAGTCGAGGCCGTCCGGGACCGGCGTCACCTGCCGCTCGTGGACGACCAGCAGCTCGGCCTGACCGCCCCCGCCGACGATCCCGGTGACGCGGCTCCCCGGCGCGAACCGGAAGCCGTCGCGGCCGCTCTCCACGACCTCGCCGGCGAACTCGAGCCCAGGGATGTCGGCCGGGCTGCCGGGCGGCGCCGGGTAGCCGCCGCGGCGCTGGAGCATGTCGGCGCCGTTGAGCCCCGCGGCGCGCACGCGGACCAGCAGCTCGCCGGGCCCGGGGGTCGGATCGGGGTGCTCGGCGACGAGCACCTCGCCATCGCGGATCGTGGCGGCGCGCATGCCGCGACACGCTACCCAGCGAACCTCGCCGGCGCCCGGCGCGGTGGCGCCCGACGAGCGCCGACCCGCCGATCGTCGGGCTCGGTGGAGATGCCTGTTCGTCTACGAAGTACGCCTGTTCTTGGAGTCGCCGCCCAAGCGTCGGCTACCCTCGCGACGTGTCAACCGACCCCTACGACCACCTCCAGCACGAGCTGGCGGTGCTGGCGCGCCGCTCCGAGCGGGTGCGCCTGGCCGCCGCCGACGCCGCCCGCTCGCCGCTCGATCGCTCGGGCTACCTGCTGCTGGCCCATCTCGACGAGCGCGGCGAGCAGACGATGAGCGATCTCGCGACCGCCTTCGACCTCGACGCGTCGACGGTCACGCGCCAGATCGCGCCGCTCGAGCGCCGGGGCTACGTGTCGCGGGCCCGCAGCGACGTCGACCGCCGGGCGACCCTGGTCCAGATCACCGACAGCGGCCGCGCCGAGCGCGAGCTCGTGCGCGAGGCCCGAACGACCCTGATGGGCCGCCGGCTGGCCGAATGGTCGGTCGAGGACGTGACCGCGCTGGCCGACCTGCTGGAGCGCCTCAACACGGTCCTCAGCGAGGCCGACGGCGCCGCGCCGCCGAGCTAGCGCCTGTCGAGGACCGCGACGCACTCCACGTGCGGGGTCTGCGGGAAGAGGTCGACCGGGCGGACCTTGCGCAGCACGTAGCCCTCGTCGACCAGCCGCGCCGCGTCGGGCGCGAGCGTCGTCGGGTTGCAGGAGACGTAGACGATCCGCTTGGGCGCGGCCTCTGCGATCCGCCGGCAGACCCGCGGACCGACGCCGGCCCGCGGCGGGTCGACGACCAGCACGTCGGGCCGGCCCGCGTGCTCGACCGCGTCCGGTAGCCCGGTGCGCGCGTCGGAGGCGAGGAAGCGGGCGTTGCGGACGTCGTTCAGCTGCGCGTTGTAGGTCGCGTCGCGGATCGAGTCCTCGACGATCTCGACGCCGACCAGCTCGCCGGCGCGGGCGGCCATCGTCAGGCCGACGGCGCCGCTGCCGCAGTAGAGGTCGAAGAGCCGCTCCCAGCCCTGCAGGTCGGCGTACTCGCCGGCGATCCCGTACAGCTTCTCCGCCATCACGGTGTTGGTCTGGAAGAAGCCCTCGGGGCTGATCCGCATCCGCAGGCCGGAGATCTCCTCGTGCAGGTAGGCGTCGCCCGACACCAGCTCGGTCTCGCCGCCGTAGGTCGTCTCGCCGACGTCGTGCATCTGGGTCCAGAGCAGGCCGGTGACCGGGCCGTCCATCGCCTCCTGGAGCCGCGTCGACAGGCTGAGCGCGTCGAA
Source organism: Patulibacter medicamentivorans (assembly GCF_000240225.1). Lineage (GTDB taxonomy): Bacteria > Actinomycetota > Thermoleophilia > Solirubrobacterales > Solirubrobacteraceae > Patulibacter > Patulibacter medicamentivorans. Next base: position 17,573 of record NZ_AGUD01000010.1, on the reverse strand, counting down.
CTCGCCGACGCTGGTCACGATCCGGACCTGGAGCTCGCCGGTGCGGATCCCCTCGCGGACGACGAGGTTGCGCAGGAAGCCCTGCTGGAGCTTGCGATCGTAGGCCCCGAGCCCCTCGTCGACGCACCACTGGTGGACGACCCGCCGCGCCTGGTTGCCGACCTCGGACGCCAGCAGGCAGTCCTCGATGTGCTCGATCCGCTGCCAGGACCCGGCCGCGTGGAAGCCGCAGAGCAGCGACCCGTCCTGGGCCTCGCCGAACGAGTACTCGAGCTTGTTGCGGTAGCGCCACTGCTGCTCGGCCGGGACGATCGGCTCGATCTCGACGTCGGCGTGCCCGCCCAGGCGACGCAGGGCGTCCTCGACCTGCTCGGCCTTGATCTCCAGCTGCCGCTCGTAGGAGAGGACCTGCCAGGGGGCGCCGGGGTGGTCGGCGGCCGGCGCGATCCGCTCGGGCGAGGGCTCCAGGACCTCCTGGACCAGCGCCTCGCCGTAGTCGCGCTTGCGCTTGGTGACCGTCGCCCGGACGCGGTCGCCCGGGATCCCGCCGCGGACGAAGACGACCCAGCCGTGCTCGGTGCGGGCGACGCCGTTGCCGCCGTGGGCGAGCGACTCGACCCGCAGGTCGAGCACGTCGCCGCGCTTCGGCCGCGGGGCGCGTGGCGTTGCGGTCGGCGCCGCGGCGCCCTCGGGCACGGTCTCGGTCGGGGAGTCGGGGGCGCCGTCGGACATCGACCAAGGGTGACATGACGCCGGGGGACGGCGCCCTTCCCCAATCCCGACCCATCGAGTTGGCATTCCGCGACGCGGTGCGCTACGGTACGCCGCGGTCGCGAGAGTTAGGGCGACCTTCCTCTCGCCGATGACCGACCACCCGAGCACCCGCCGCCCCGCAGCTCGCCCCGCCATGACCGTCGTGCCCGACAGGGCCGGCGGACGGGCGGGCTGCGGGAGCGGTGCCGGGATCGGCCGTCGGTCCGCGGCCACCGAACGTCCTCCGATGACGGTTCCCCGATCGCCCCGGCGGTCGGGACCCCCCAGCCTCGGAAGACAGGGGACCACCGGGACTCCCGCGCGTTGAGGGACGCGCGGGGAGCGGGGTCCGGGCGCTGTGAGGGGTGCCCGGACCCCGCGTCACCGGTCCCGGCAGCCTGAGGACCGGCGCGGGCGCCGGGCCGCTCGACCTCAGCCGAGCTTGCGCTCGATCGCGCGCAGCACCGTCTTGCGGTTCGCCGTGCGACCCTCGTGGTCGCCGACCCGCCGCAGCTCGGCCGCGCTCAGCCCGTCGAGCGCCTGGATCACCTCGGCCGCCGTCATCTCGTCGTAGCCGGCGATCGGCAACGCCGGAACGGCCGCGCGCGGCTCGTCCTCGCCGTCGCCCCCGCCGGGACGCTGCCCGATGATCCGGCCGCGGCCGCGGCCCAGCAGCTGCTCCAGCTCGCTGCGCAGCTCCTCGGTCTGACGGCGCCCGGCGGCGACGATCGTGGCCGCCAGCTCGTGCGCGTCGTTGCGGGTCATCCGGCCGCGGCGGACCGCGTCCTCGATCGCCTCCTGGACCCGCTCGCCCGTGACGACGACGCCCTGGGCCAGCAGCTTGGCCAGCCCGCTCAGCTGCGCCCCGCTCTCCGCGTCGGCCGGCGCGTCCTCGGAGGATGGGTCGCGGGGCTGGGTCTTGTCGCTCATGGCTCCACTTCGGGACGGGAGGGGAGGTCCGATGTCCGCCACCGAGACTATCCGACGTCTTTCGCTGCCGGACCCGGCGGCGGGCCGGGGACGTCCGCGCGTCGCTCAGCCACCGAAGGGGCCGCGCCGCAGCGCCCACTCGAGCAGCGCCTTCTGGGCGTGACGGCGGTTCTCCGCCTGGTCCCAGATCCGCTGGCGGTCGCCGTAGAGGACCTCGGCGGTGATCTCCTCGCCGGGGTGCGCCGGCAGGCAGTGCAGCGCGATCGCCCCGGGCGCGGCGGCGTCGAGCAGGGCGTCGTCGATCCGGTACGGCTCGAGCGCCGCGCGGCGGGCGTCGGCCGTCGCCTCGTCGCCCATCGAGACCCAGACGTCGGCGTAGAGGGCGTCGGCGCCGGCGACCCCGGTGCCCGGGTCGCTGGCGAGCGTCGCCGGGGTGCCGGGCTCCAGCTGGTAGCCGTCGGGGGCCACGACCGTGACCGCGAGGCCGGCGATCGCGCCGACCAGCGCCAGCGAGCGGGCGACGTTGTTGCCGTCGCCGACGTAGGCCAGCCGCAGGTCGTCGAGCCCGCCGTCGGCGCCGAGCCGGTCGGGGAACGCCTCCTGCAGGGTCAGCAGGTCGGCGACCGCCTGGCACGGGTGGTGGCCCTCGGTCAGCAGGTTGATCACCGGCACCGACCCCTCGGCCGCCAGCTCCTCCAGCAGCGCGTCGGCGTGGGTGCGGATCCCGATCGCGGCGACGTGGCGGCTGAGCACCAGCGCGGTGTCCTTGACCGACTCCCCGCGCGAGAGCTGCATCTCGTCGGGCCGCAGCAGCAGCGGGTGGGCGCCCAGCTCGACGACGCCGGCCTCCATCGAGACGCGGGTCCGGGTCGACGGCTTGTGGAAGATCAGCGCGACGCTCGCGCCGGCCAGGCTGGTGGCGCCGAGGGTCGGATCGGCCTTCAGCTCGCGAGCGCGGCGGAGGACGGCCAGGAGGTCGTCGCGGGTCAGCTCGGTGCCGGTCAGCAGATGGCGCGTCACCCCGGAGAACCTAGCGGGCCCGAGGCGGTCGGCGGGTGTCGATCGCGGACCGGGTCGGCGGGTTCGAGCCGGGCGGTCCGTCACGATCGCCGACGATGCGCGTGCTCAGCTGGAACCTGTTCCACGGGCGGGCGGAACCGCCCGCCGGCCGGCCGCTGCTGCACGAGTTCGCGGTCGCCCTGCGCGACTGGCCGTGGGACGTGGCGCTGCTGCAGGAGGTCCCGCCGTGGTGGCCGCCGGCGCTGGCGCGGGCGAGCGGGGCGCGGTGGCGAGCGGCGAGGACCTCGCGCAACGGGTGCCTGCCGCTGCGGCGCGCGATCGCCGCCCGCCGGCCCGACTGGCTGAAGAGCAACGGCGGCGGCGCCAACGCGATCCTCGTGCGCGGCGGGCTGCGGGTCGACGCCGACGCCAGCGCGGTCCTGCGGACGCGGCCCGAGCGGCGCGTCGCCCACGCGCTGCGGATCGCCGACCCGCGCGGCGGGCCGTTCGACGGCGCCTGGATCGGCAACGTCCACGCGCAGCTGGGCGCCTGGGACGACCACGGCGGGATGGATGCGCCGGCCGCCGACCTGGCCCTGGCCCTCGAGCGCCTGCGGCAGTGGTCGGGGTCCGGCGACGCGCCGGTGGCGATCCTCGGGGGCGACCTGAACCTGCCCGCTCCCGCGGTCCAGGAGCGGCTGCCGGCCGGATGGCTGCGCGCCTGCTCGCACGGGCCCGACCACGTGCTGTGCGTCGGCGCCGGGCCCGCGCGGCGGGGCGGGACCCTCGAGCGCGGGTCGCTCTCGGACCACGCGCCGATCGCCGTCGACCTGCGCCGGGGCTGATCCGGCGCTCGACCGCCGGCGCGCGGCTCTACCATCCCGCGCATGCCTGGCCTCGCCGACTCGTCGCTCCCCCGCCGTTCGTTCCTCGTCGTGGCCGCCGCCGGCGCGCTCGGCCTCACCGTCGCCGGCTGCGGCGACGACGAGGGCAGTGCCAGCACGACCGCGAGCACGGCGGCCGACGCGACGACCGGGACCACCACGGAGAGCGCCAAGCCGGCCTCGGGCGCCCTGGCGATCGCGATGAAGGACATCCAGTTCACCCCCAAGGTCGCGACCGCCAAGGTCGGCCAGGAGGTCGTCTGGACCAACGACGACGCCGTCCAGCACGATGTCCGCGCGCTCCAGGGCGCCGACTTCCACTCCGACACCTTCGGCAAGGGCGGGACCTACTCGTTCACCCCGAAGAAGGCCGGCACCATCGAGTACGACTGCTCGCTGCACCCCGGGATGGTCGGGACCTTGAAGGTCGTCGCCTGACGGCCGCCCTGGCGGATGCTGAGGGGGACGTGGACCGAGGAGGTCGGTGCGGACGAGCGAGAGCCGTACGCAGTACTGCCGAGCGCTGGCCGTGGCGCGATCCGAAGCGTCCACGTCCCCCTCAGCGCCGCCAGAGCAGGCCGAAGCCCTGAATCGCGCGCACCGCGCGGTCGGCGACGGTACCGGTCGCCGGCAGGATCCCGAGCTGGACGGCGGCGTCGAAGCGGTCGCTGAAGAGCCGGACCCGCCACAGCCGGTGGGCGGTCGCGTCGAGCTCGCAGACGAGCACGCCGTGGAGGGCCAGGAACCGCTCGGTCGCCGGCAGGCTGCCGATCGGGCCGAGGTTGTTGCCGACCAGCCGCAGCGGCAGCGCGACGATCCGGTCGCCGTCGTGGAGGCAGGGGCCGGTCGCCTCGACCCGCGCGTCGGGGAACGCCTCCCACAGCTGGGCCAGGTGGTCGCCGAGCTGGTCCGGCCCCAGCAGCGGGGCGTCGGCGAACGCGTCCTCGTAGTGGACGTCGTGCGTGACGAGGCGGGCGATCAGCTGCCGGTCGCGACCGACGATCGCCTTCGTCACCCTCGTCAGCAGCGCTTCGCCGTCGATCTGCACCGACACATCATGACCTTCGGCCGCGCTCGCTCGGCGCTAGAGGTCGGGCGTGCCCGCGACCGGCGTCGACGGCAGGGCGTGGGTCCGGCGCGGGATCCGGCCGGCGGTCCGCGCCAGACGCCCGGCCTCGACGCCGCTGCGGATTGCGCGGGCCATCCGGACCGGGTCCTCGGCGCGGCTGATCGCGCTCGCGCAGAGCACCGCGTCGCAGCCCAGCTCCATCGCCAGCGCCGCTTCCGAGGCCGTGCCGATCCCGGCGTCGAGGACCACGGGCACCCCGGCCCGCTCGACGATCAGCTCGATGTTGTGGGGGTTGCGGATCCCGAGCCCGGAGCCGATCGGCGAGCCGAGCGGCATCACCGCGGCGCAGCCGACGTCCTCCAGCCGGCGGGCGAGGATCGGGTCGTCGTTGGTGTAGGGCAGGACGACGAAGCCGTCGGCGACCAGCTGCTCGGCCGCGGCCAGCAGCTCGACGGCGTCCGGCAGCAGCGTCCGGTCGTCCCCGATCACCTCGAGCTTGATCAGGTCGGTGGCGAACGCCTCGCGGGCGAGCTTGGCCGTCAGGACCGCGTCGCGGGCGGTGAAGCAGCCGGCGGTGTTGGGCAGCAGCTCCACCCCGCAGCGGTCGAGCACGTCGATCAGCGATCCCCGCTGGTCGGGGTCGACCCGCCGCAGCGCCAGGGTCACCAGCGCCGTGCCCGAGGCACGGATCGCCTGCTCCATCGTCTGCAGCCGCGCGAACCCGCCGGTCCCCAGCAGCAGCCGCGAGTCGAGCGTCCGCTCGCCGATCCGCAGCGGGTCGGCCGCGGTCGCGGCGATCGGACTGGCGCTGCTCGGATCCATGCCGCTCAGCGTAGCTCCGGCGACGCAGCGCCGACGATGCCGAGCCGCTCCGGCAGGGTCGCGACCGGCGGGTCGAGGAAGCCCAGGCCGGCCGCCGCGGCGCCGTCGCGGTCGACCGGCTCGTCGCCGAGGTGCGCGACCGCCTCGGCCGGCAGCCCCAGCAGCTCCAGCGCGCCGTCGAAGATCCGCGGGTCGGGCTTCGCCACGCCGGCCCCGGCCGAGGTCACGACGCCGTCCAGGTGCTCCGCCAGCCCCAGCCGCGCGAGGTGGCGCGGCAGGTCGCTGTCCCAGTTGGAGACGCAGACGAGCCGCAGGCCCGCCGCCCGGCAGGCGGCCAGCGCCGCGGCGGCGCCCGGCAGCGGCTCGAACGCGAGCGCGGCCAGGAAGCCGTCGAGGAACCCCGCCTCGTCGCCCAGCGGCCGCGGCACGGCCAGCTCGTCGAGCAGCTCGGTCACGCAGCGCTCGCGGAGGTCCCGCAGGCCGGCCGCGTCGCGCCCGTCCAGGTGGTGGGCCCGGTAGTAGGCGATCTCCCGCCGCAGCGCCCGCCCGACCGCGCCGGCCGGCCGCGGGACGCCGTGCGCGACCAGCAGCCGGCCGAGCGCCGGGGTCGGGTCGCGCAGGACGACCAGGCAGCCCATCGCGTCGATCGTCAGGCCCGCGATCGGGCGACCGTCCAGGTGGGCGGCGGCGCTCATCGAGCGATCATCCCCGAGTCGACCGACTCAGGCCGGGACCGCCCCGAGGACGTGCGCGGCGACCAGCCGGTGGACGTCGCCCGCCCGCTCGACGTGCGGCGAGTGGCCCGTGTCGTCGAGCAGCTCGACCCGCACGCCGTCGGGGACCAGCTCGGCGTGGGCGGCCGGGATCACGCGGTCCTGGCGACCCCAGATCACCAGCGCCGGGACGTCGTCGAGCGCCAGCCGGCCGGGATCGACGTCGGCCTGGCGGCCGTCGCGGAAGCCGTGGCCGGCGATCGCCCGCAGGGCCGCGTCGACGCCGTCGAGCCGCTTGTACCGCAGGACCTCGTCGACCAGCTCGCGGGTGACCGTGCCCTCGGCCGCGAACAGCTGGGCCAGGACCGGCTTCAGCTGCTTGCGGCTGGTGGCGGCGACGAAGCCGTCGATGTACTCGATCGAGATCTCGGGGCCGAGGCCGGCCGGGGCGATCAGCGACAGCGACAGGACGCGGTCCGGGTGCTCGGCGGCGATCGCGGTCGCCACCAGCCCGCCGAGCGAGTGCCCGACCAGATGCGCCCGCTCGACGCCGCGCGCGTCCAGCACGCCCAGCACCGCCCCCGTCAGGACGGCCAGCCTGCCGTCGCCGACGTCCTTCGACGAGCCGCCGTGCCCGGGCAGGTCGATCGCGATCAGCGACCGTTCCTTCGCCCACTCGGGGATCACGAACCGCCAGTTGTCCAGATCGCCGCCGAAGCCGTGGATCAGGACCAGCGGCGGGCCGTCGTCGTCGGCGGGGCCGGTGGCGAGGATCCGCACCCGGCGGCCGTCGACCTCGACCGCCTCGGTCGCGGGGCCGGCGTCCTCGTCGGCGTCGGGCGGGACGAAGCTCGCCTGGGCCTCGGCGACGAACGCGTCGACCTCGGCCGCGTCCGTGGCGGGGTCGCCGACCACGGCCAGCAGCGCCCCGACCGGCAGCGTCTCGCCCTCGGCCGCCACCCGTCGCAGCAGCGTGCCGGCGTCCGGCGCCTCGACGGCGCCGTCGATCTTCTCGGTCGAGACCTCGACGACCTGGTCGCCGGCCGCGATCTGCTCGCCCTCCTCCAGCAGCCACTCGACGATCGTGCCCTCGGTCATCGAGAGCCCCCACTTGGGCATCGTCAGCTGCAGCAGCGCCATCACGCCACCCCCGCCGGGGCCGCCGCGCCGGTCACCTCGCGCACCGCCGCCGCGACCTTCGCGGCGTCCGGCACGTAGGCGTCCTCGAGCACCGGCGAGAACGGCACCGGGGTGTGCGGCGGCGTGACCGTGCGGATCGGCGCCTTGAGGTCGCCGAACGCCTTCTCGGCCGCCAGCGCCGCGATGTCGGCGGCGAAGCCGCAGCGCGGTCCCGCCTCGTCGACCACGACCAGCCGGCCGGTCTCCTCGATGCTCTCGAGGATCGTCTCCTCGTCGAGCGGCGAGGTCGTCCGCGGGTCGACGATCTCGGCCTCGATCCCCTCGCCGGCCAGGACCTTCGCCGCCTCCTGCGCGACGCCAACCATCCGCCCGAGCGCGACGATCGTGACGTCGCCGCCCGAGCGGACGACGTTCGCCTCGCCGAACGGGATCGCGTAGGCCTCCTCCGGCACGTCGCCCTCGAGCGTGTAGAGCGCCTTGTGCTCGAAGAAGATCACCGGGTCGTCGTCGCGGATCGACTGGATCAGCAGGCCCTTGGCGTCGTAGGCGCTCGACGGCACCACGACCTTGATCCCCGGGACGTGGGTGAACATCGGGTAGAGCGCCTGCGAGTGCTGCGAGGCGGCGCGGATGCCGGCACCGAACATCGTCCGCAGCACCATCGGCGTCACCGCCTTGCCGCCGAACATGTAGCGGAACTTCGCCGCCTGGTTGAGGATCTGGTCGAAGCAGACGCCCATGAAGTCGACGAACATCAGCTCGGCGACCGGCCGCAGCCCGGAGGCCGCCGCGCCGGCGGCGGCGCCGACGTAGGCCGCCTCGCTGATCGGGGTGTCGAGGATCCGGTCCGGGAACCTCGCGTGGATCCCCTTGGTGACCCCGAGGACGCCGCCCCAGGCGTCGAGGACGCCCGGTGCGCCGCTGCCGCCGACGACGTCCTCGCCGAAGACGACGACGCGCTCGTCGCGCTCCATCTCCTGGAGCATCGCCTCGTTGATCGCGTTCTGGAAGCTGGTCTTGCGTGCCATGGTGGTGCCCTCGTCCTAGTAGTCGACGTAGACGTCGGTGAGGACCTCGGAGAGATCCGGTACGGCGGCCGCCTTGGCCCTGGCGACCGACGACTCGATCTGCGCCAGCGCCTCGGCGTCGATCGCGTCGAGCTCGGCGGCGGCGATCAGGCCGCCCTCGGTGACCGCCGCCCGGAAGCCGTCCAGGCAGTCGCGGGTCGCCCGCAGCTCCTCGACCTCGCCCGGAGCGCGGTAGGTCTGCTGGTCGCCCTCGAAGTGCCCGTAGTAGCGGTTGGTCTTGCACTCGAGCAGCGTCGGGCCGTCGCCGCGGCGGGCGCGGCCGATCGCCTCGCCGGCCGCCTCGTGGACGGCGAAGAAGTCGTGACCGTCGACGACCACGCCGGGGATCCCGAAGCCGTCGGCGCGCTTGGCGACGTCGAGGCCCGAGGAGTGGAACTCGTTCGAGGTCGCCTCGGCGTAGCCGTTGTTCTCGACCACGAAGACGACCGGCAGGTTCCAGACCGCGGCGAGGTTCAGGCTCTCCAGGAACATGCCCTGGTTGGAGCCGCCGTCGCCGGTGAACGAGACGCCGACCTGGGCGGTCTTGCGGATCCGGGCCGTCAGCCCGACGCCGCAGACCAGCGGCGGGCCGGCGCCGACGATGCCGTTGGCGCCGAGCATCCCCTTCGACAGGTCGGCGATGTGCATCGAGCCGCCCTTGCCGTGGCAGATGCCGTCGTAGCGGCCGTAGATCTCGGCCATCATCCCGTCGACGTCGCAGCCCTTGGCCAGCGCGTGACCGTGGCCGCGGTGGGTCGAGGCGACGTAGTCGTCGTCGTTCAGGTGGCTGATGACGCCGGCCGCGATCGCCTCCTCGCCGGCGTAGAGGTGGACGAAGCCGGGGATCTCGCCGGTGGCGAACTCGCGGTGCAGGCGCTCCTCGAACTCGCGGATCACCCGCATCGTCCGGTAGCCGGCCAGCAGCTCCTGGCTCGTGAGCCCGCCGACGGCGGGCGGTGTGGTCGTCGACATCGACGTGCTCCCTGTGGGTCGGATCCCCCGTCGCGGCCTCCCTGCCGGCGGGGCGGGGACGACCGTAGATCCGGCCGGGTTGCGGCCACGTTGCCTGCCGCGGCCGGTCGCGTCAGGCGGTCGCGAGGGCCCGGCGCGGCTCGTGGGCGGCGGCCCGCAGGACCGCGTCGACGTCGACCGTCCGCGGCCCCGCGACCAGCCGCACCAGCGCCCGGTCGTCGCGGCGCAGCTCGATCTCGCGTTCGCCGTCGAGGGCGATGCTGCCGTCGGCCGGCTCCAGCTCGACCGCCTCGCCGAGCGCGATCCGGCGGTGGTCGCGGACCCCGACGGGCACCACCACGCCCGGCGCCAGCGGCACCACCACCCGCCGCGGCGCCGCGGCCACCGGGGCCAGCCGCACGTGCAGCCCCTGGCGACCGCCGCGCCGGACCGGGTCGAGCGCGGCGGCGACCGACGACAGCCCGATCGCCGACGGGCTGGCGTGGGTGACCAGCAGCTCGCGCAGGTCGTCGGCCCGCGAGACGGCGCGAGCGCCGACGAACCGCTGGCCGGTGACGGCCAGGTCGACCAGCGCCAGGTCCTCGACCGGATCGCGGTCGCCGGCGGCCCGCTCGACGCGGACGTGCAGCGCCGCCTCGCGCCGCAGGCCGTCGGTCCCGGCCCGGCCGCTGGCCACCAGCCCGACCGCGAGCCCGGCGACGGTCGCCTCGCGCATCTCGGGGAAGGCGTTGTTGGTGCCGGTCGAGAGCGGGCAGAGCGGGATCTCGCCGCAGCCGCGCGCGATCAGCCGCTGGGTGCCGTCGCCGCCGAGCCCGACGATCGCCGCGACCCCCTCGGCGACCATCGCGGCGACGGCCCGCTCGCTGTCGCGCGCGGTCTCCGTCACCGGCTGGTCGAGGAACCGCAGCGCCGGCAGCGGAGCGGAGCCCGGCGGCTGGCGGGTGGCCAGCTGGCGGCGCAGGACGCCCGCCACGCTCGGCGCGGTCGGCATCATCACGACCTCGTCGATCCCGCTCGCCGCCAGGCCGTGCATCAGCCGCAGCACCATCGACGCCTTCTCCGCGTTGTCGAACACCGAGGCGCCCGAGGTCAGGCGGCGGACGTCGCGGCCGCTCGCGGGGTTGGCGATCACGCCGACGCTGGTCATCGCGCCAGCGAACCAGAGCCGACGTTGCGCGCACGACGCGTGCCCGTCGGCCGTCGCCCGCCCTCGATCCGCGGCGATGCGACGTCGGCGCAACCCGCGCCGGCCTAGCGTCCGCTCGCCGGTCGTGGGACCGGGGGCGGCGCGACCGCCCGGAGCGGGCGCCGAGCGCGCCCGGGAGACGAGGAGAGCGACGATGACGGGACGACTCGAGGGCCGTAGCTGCGTGGTCACGGGCGGCGGGCGCGGGATCGGCGAGGCGATCGCCGAGCGACTGGTGGCCGACGGCGCGCGGGTCGTGGTGGCCGACGTCGACGGCGACGCCGCGGCGGCGGTCGCCGAGCGGCTCGGCGAGCGGGCGGCAGCGGCCGCCTGCGACGTCGGCGAGCGCGACCAGATCGCCGGCGCGCTCGACCTGGCCGTGTCGCTGCACGGCGGGCTCGACGTGCTCTTCAACAACGCCGGGATCGCGCTGACCAAGCCGTTCCTGGAGACCGACGAGCAGGACTTCGAGCGGCTGATGCGGGTCAACGTGCTCGGCGTGATGCTCGGGACCCAGGAGGCGGCCAAGCGGATGAGCGGCGGCGGCAAGGTCGTCAACACCGCCTCGATCGCGGGCAAGCAGGGCTACGCGATGCTCAGCCTCTACAGCGCGACGAAGTTCGCGGTGGTCGCGCTGACCCAGGCCAACGCCCGCGAGCTGGCGCCCGACGGCATCACCGTCAACGCGATCTGCCCCGGGGTCGTCGGGACCGAGATGTGGAAGCAGATCGACCGCGCGTTCCTGGCCCACGGGCAGACCTCGCGCGAGGGCGAGGCGTTCGAGACGTTCTCGGCCGGGATCCTGCTCGGCCGCGCCTCGCGGCCGGACGACCTGGCCGGGATCGCGTCGTTCCTGGCCTCGTCCGACAGCGACTACGTGACCGGCCAGTCGTGGCAGGTCGACGGCGGGATGGTCCTGCAGTAGGCGACCCGCGCGGCGCGCCGACGACCGACGTTGCAACGACGTTGCGTCGGCGCGCCAACGCCATCGCGCGGCCCGGACGCGGCCGCGCGCCGTTCCTATACTCGGCTTCGAGGAGGGAGTCCGCCGCCGGTCGGCGCGCGGACGCACGCGATGCAGACGCAACGCAAGAACCCCTGGGTGGCACTGGAGGCCTCGGCCGATCCGGTCGACCTGGCCCGCCGCCTGCAGGCGGCGCACAGCGCGGTGATCGCGCACGACGCGCGGGTCCCCGCCGACGTCCGGCCGGTGGTGCTGGAGTCGTGGCGGCGGACGGCCGGCGCCGGCGTCGACCCGGACGACCACGATCCGCCGGTCGTGCTCGACGAGCACCGGATCGACGACGCGCGCCGCGAGCACCCGCTCGCGATCACGCTGCCGGCGGTCCGCCAGGCGGTCGGGCGGGTCGCCCAGGACGCCGGCCACCTGCTCGTCGTCACCGACGCGAGCGGCACCCTGCTGTGGGCCGAGGGCCACTCGGCGGTCAAGGACGCCGCCTGGCACCTGGGGTTCTTCGAGGGCGCGCGCTGGGCCGAGGCCGACGTCGGCACCAACGCGATCGGGACCGCGCTGGCGATCGACCACCCGGTCCAGATCTTCTCCGGCGAGCACTTCGTCCGCACCCACCACCCGTGGGTCTGCTCGGGCGCGCCGATCCACGATCCGGAGACCGGCGCGGCGCTGGGCGTGATCGACCTCAGCGGGCCGCTGCGGACCGCGCATCCGATGATCCTCGGCTTCGTCACCAGCGCCGCCCGGATGGCGGAGCACCTGCTGGCCGAGCGGATGCACCAGCGCGACCGGGTCCTCCACGAGGCGCTGCTCGAGGACCTCGAGCACCGCACCCACGGACGCTGCGCCGTCGTCAGCCGGACCGGGCGGGTCGTCGCGAGCTGGCCCCACGGCTGGCTGAGCGGCCGGATCGACCTGACGTCGCCGGGCAGCCGCGTGACCCTGCCCGACGGCACCGTCGGCCAGCTGGAGCCGGTCGGGGCCGGCGTCGGGTTCCTCGTCCGCAGCACCGCGGCCGGCTGCCCGACCCCGGGCGGGATGCTGCTGGCCGAGGCCAGGGTCGCCGCGATCGCCGAGCCCGCGCCGGCCGGATCGCCCGTCGCGGGTCCGGCCCCCGCCGCGTCGGCGCCGGCGCCGGCGGGCACGGCCGTCGTCGCCCGCGGCGCCGGCCCGGGCCATCCGCCCCCCGCCGTCCGCGACCACCATCCCGAGGACGCGACCGTGGTCACGCTGCTGACCGATGGCACGCCCCATGTCCGCTGGCCGGGCGGCGGCACCGAGGTCGGGCTCCGCCACGCCGAGATCCTCTGCCTGCTGGCGCTCCACCCGGGCGGCCTCAGCGGTGAGCAGCTGGCGCTGCGGCTCTACGGCGAGGCCGGCAACCCGGTCACCGTCCGGGCCGAGATCTCGCGCCTGCGGCGGCTGCTGGGCGAGCGGCTGCAGACCCGCCCCTACCGCCTGGCCGAGCCGTTCGACGTCGACGTCGTCGGGGTCCGCGAGGCGCTCCGCGACGGGCGCCTGACCGAGGCGATGCTGCGCTACGCCGTGCCGCTGCTGCCGCGCTCGCAGGCGCCCGGCGTCGTCGAGCTGCGCGACGAGCTCGAGGGCGCGCTGCAGTGCGCGGCCCGGGGCTCCAACGACGCGGCGACGCTGCTGGCCTGGATCGAGACGACCGAGGGCCACGAGGACCTGCCCGCCCACCAGCGGCTGTCGGCCGTGCTGGCCGACGACGACCCGCGGGCGCCGCTGGTCCACGCGCGCACCGCGCGGCTGGAGCAGCGGCTGGCCGGACGCGATCCCTACGCCGAGCCCGCCCGCGGTCGCTGAGCGGCGACGCGCCAGGGCGGCGGCGGTCGGACCGGCCGCCGGAGGCGGGTAGCCTGCGGGCATGAGCGACAGCTCCCCCGTCCTCGGCTACCGCCTGCGCCAGCTCGACGAGCGGGTCCTCCGCCACCCGGCCGACCGTGCCGCCACCGCCGCCCTCAAGGGCATCCCCGGGCTCGACACGGTCCTGCGGAAGCTGATCGAGCTCGGCTACGAGCGCGCGCTGCGGCAGGAGGCGCTGGCCTCGTCGGTGCGGATCGGCCCGCAGCAGCTGCCCGAGGTCTGGACGCTGCACCAGGCCGCGTTCGCGACCCTCGACGTCGACCCGATCCCGGAGCTGTACCTGGCGGCCTTCCCGCGGATCAACGCGCTGACGATCGGCTCGCAGGAGCCGCTGGTGCTCGTCTACTCGCAGACGCTCGACGTGCTCGACGACCAGCAGCGGCGGGTGGTCCTGGCCCACGAGGCCGCGCACGTGATGTGCGACCACGTCCTCTACGGCACGGCGCTGCAGATCATCGCCCGGATCACCGCCGCCGGGGCGATGTCCGGCCCGCTGCCGACGAAGCTCTCGCTGCTGGCGATCCGCCACGCGCTGCTGGAGTGGTCGCGCGCCGCCGAGCTGACCTGCGACCGGGTCGCGGCGCTGGTCGTGCGCGACCCGCTGCTGGTCTGCCGGACCCTGATGTCGATCGCCGCCGGGACCGCCAGCGACCGGCTGGACCTCAACGCGTTCCTCGCCCAGGCCGACGACTACGGCCGTCACGGCCGCAGCCTGCCCGGCCGCTGGACCAAGATCAACCTCGAGCTCGGCACCACCCATCCGCTCGCCGTCAACCGCGCCCACCAGCTGATGGAGTGGGTCAAGTCCGGCGACTACGAGCGGATCCGCGACGGCGACTACCCGCGCCGCGGCGACGGCTCCGGCCCCAGCGCCGGCGACGAGGCCCGCGCCGCCGGCGAGTACTACAAGGATCGGATCACCGGTGCCTTCAAGGACATCGCCGGCCAGGCCGAGGAGGCCACGAAGACCGTCTCGGACTGGCTGGCGAAGAACCTCGGCGACAACGACCGCCAGGACGACTAGAGGTCCTCGGCGACCCGCCCGTGCTCCTGGACCCCGCGGGCCGGGGGCTTGCGGGCGATCAGGACCTTGCGGATCACCCCGTCGTAGGCGAACGCGCCGATCAGCCCGCCGACCAGCGGCCCCAGGATCGGGATCCACATGTAGGCGTCGACGTTGCCGTAGTTCCCGGGCAGCGCCACCGATCCCCAGCCCTCGAACCAGGCCAGGATCCGCGGCCCGAGGTCGCGCGCGGGGTTGATCGCGTAGCCGGCGTTGGGGCCGAACGCGATCCCGATCACGACCACGATCAGGCCGATCAGGAACGGCGACAGGTTGCCCTTCGGCGGCAGGTTGTGCTCGTCGACGACCGCCAGCACCAGCCCGACCAGGAACGCCGTGCCGATCACCTGGTCGAGGAACGGGCCGAACCAGCTCGTGAAGTACGGCGCCGGGGTCGTGCCCCAGATGCCGAACGTCGCGGCCGAGTCCGCGCTGCCGCGGGTGATGTGGTGCGCCGCCTCGAAGGCGTTGATCGCGTCGTGGTAGTTCCAGTAGATCAGCGCCGCCCCGAGGAACGCCCCGATCACCTGGACGGCCCAGTAGGCCGGGACCTTGCGCCACGGGAAGCCGCGGCGGGCCGCCATCGCCAGCGTGATCGCGGGGTTGAGGTGGGCCCCGGTGACGCCCCCGGCGACGTAGATCGCGAAGACGACCGCGAACCCGGCGCCCCAGGCGATCAGCATCCAGTCGCCGGAGGCCTGGAAGACGGCCTGGGTCCTCCCGGACTCGGTCAGGCCGACCACCGCCGCCGCGACGACGCCGTTGATCAGCGCCATCAGGACGAAGGTGCCGGCCAGCTCGGCGACCAGCTCGCCGGCGAACGTCGCCCGCAGCCGGTCGGCGCGGCGCCGGATCCGCTCGCGGACCGGCGCCGGCCGCAGCGCCGCCGCGGGCGGCGGCTCGCGCGTGATCGTGCTCATCCCGCCGCTCCGTCGCCGGCCGCGGCCGCCGCCAGCTGCTGCCCGCCGACGCCGGCCCGGTCGGGGCGCGGGTCGACGAGGATCTTCACGTGCCGGTCCTTGTTGGCGACCAGCTCGAGGAAGCCCTGCTCGATCACGTCCTCCAGCGGCACCCGCCCGGTGATGAACGGTGCCGCGTCGATCCGCCCGTCGGCGAGCAGCTCGATCGCCCGCGGGAAGTCGTCGACGTAGGCCAGGCAGCCGACGATCGTGCGCTCGGCGAGCACGACGTCGTTGAAGTGCAGCGAGACCGGCTCCTCGAAGACGCCGACGATCGCCGCCGTGCCGCCCTTGCGCAGCGCCCGCACCGCGATCCCGAGCGTCGCCTCGTTGCCGACGCACTCGAAGCTGACGTCGACCCCGCGGCCGCCGTCGGTCAGCGCCTGGATCTGCGCGACCGGGTCGCCGTCGGCCGGGTCGATCACGTAGCTGGCGCCCGCGTCGAGGGCCTGCTGCTTGCGGGCCGCGGCCCGCTCGACGACGTAGGTCGCGCCCGCGCCGGCGGCCCGCGCCGCCGCCAGGGTCACCAGCCCGATCGGGCCGGCGCCGACGATCGCCACCTGGTCGCCGGCCCGCATCTCGCTGCGGCGGACGGCGTGGACGGCGACGGCGAGCGGCTCGATCAGGGCGCCCTCCTCGTCGGAGACCTCGTCCGGCAGGCCGTAGACCACGTACTCCGGGACCTGGACCAGCGGCGCCAGGCCGCCGTCGGCGGCCAGCCCGACGAAGCCCATCGTGTCCGAGCGGATGTACTGGCCCTGGCGGCAGTACCAGTCCTCGTTGTCCCGCAGGGCCGCGTCGACCGTCACCCGGTCGCCGGCCGCGAACCGCTCGACGCCGGTCCCGACGTCGACGATCCGACCGGAGAACTCGTGCCCCAGCGTCACCGGCGGCGTCTTGCCGGTCAGCGGGTGGGGCTCGGTCGGGATGAAGATCGGGCCCTTCAGGTACTCGTGCAGATCGGTCCCGCAGATCCCGCACCAGGCGACCTCGATGATCACGTGGCCGGGCCGGCTCTGGGGCTCCGGGACGTCCTCGACCCGCAGGTCCTCGCGACCGTGCCAGCGCAGCGCCCTCATGCTCCGCTCCCGGTCCGCGCGATGGTGGCCGGGCCGCTGACCCGGGCCGTGTGCTCTTCCCGCATGCTGCTCCTCCTCGAAGCTGGGTTGCGGAGGCGACCGTAGGAGCGACCCCGTTGCGGGAACCGTGCGTCGACGTTGCGGGGAGCGGCCGGTCGTCGCGGCGCGCGGGCGGCGGGTCCGGGCGCGAGGCTCAGCCGCCCTGGATCGCCGAGAGCACCTCGACCCGCGCCCCGGGGCGCAGCACGTGCGCGTCCCAGCCGCCCCGCGGGACGACCTCGCCGTCGATCGCGACCGCGACGCCGCGGCCGCCGGCCGGGACGCCGAGCGTCGCCAGCAGCTCGGCGACGGTCCGGCCGGCGACCGCTCGCGGCTCGCCGTTGACGACGACGGCCTCGGGATCGCTCGACGGCTCAGGCACGGTGCTCCTCCAGGATCGGGATCGGTTCCGCGGTCGGCTCCAGCCGTCGCGGGTCGACGGAGCGCAGCAGCGCGGGATCGGCGTCCGCGGGCGCCGGCCGCGCGCCGACGGCGGTCGCCAGCAGCGACCCGGTCAGCGACGCCAGCAGGACGCCGTTGCGGTGGTGGCCGGTGCACCACCAGAGGCCGTCGACGGTCGCCGACGGACCGATCGCCGCCAGCCCGTCGGGCGTCGTCGGGCGGAGGCCGGCGAGCGTCTCCTCGATCCGCAGCTCCAGGATCCCGGGCACCAGCTCGGCGCCGTCGCGCAGCAGGTCGTGGACCGCCCAGGCGGTCAGCGAGCGGTCGAACCCCTGCTCCTCGGTGGTCGCGCCGAGCACGTAGCGGCCGTCGTCGCGCGGGACCAGGTAGCCGCTCCCGAAGCGGACGACGCGCTCGACCAGGCCCGGGCCGGCGGGGTCGCGCAGCACCAGCAGCTGGCCCTTGACCGGGCGGACCGGGATCCGGGCGGCGTCGGGCAGCCCCGGCAGCTGCGAGGACCAGGCGCCCGCCGCGACGACCACCGCCGCGGCCGCGATCGTCGCGCCGTCCGCCAGCGCGACCCCGGTCGCCCGGCCGCCGCGGACCAGCAGCCGCTCGACCGCGACGCCGCAGCGC
>NZ_AGUD01000011.1 GCF_000240225.1 Patulibacter medicamentivorans | reverse complement strand
CGGCCTGGCCGCCGGCGCCGGGCCGGGCGACGTGGTGGTGCTGTGCAGCACCGTCGCGGTCGCGACCCCGGAGCTGGTGGCCGAGCGTCTGCGCCCGGCCGGCGCGGCCGTCGTCGACGCCCCGGTCAGCGGCGGCCCGGTCGCGGCCCGCGCGGGCACGCTGGCGATCATGGTCGGCGGCGAGGAGCGCGACGTCGCCGCCTGCCTGCCGGCGCTGGAGGCGATCGGGCGCCCGATCCACGTCGGGCCGCTCGGCCACGGCGAGCTGACCAAGCTCGTCAACAACCTGATGGGCTCGGTGATCTCCGTCGCGATCGCCGAGGGGCTGGCCCTGGCCGCCCGCGCCGGCGGCGACCTCGACCGGATCCGCGCAGCGATCGCCGGCGGCAGCGGGTCGAGCTGGATCCTCGAGCAGTGGATGCCGCGGACGGTCCTGGCCGGCCGCACCGAGGCCGACTTCGCGGTCCGGCTGATGTGCAAGGACCTGCGGGTGATCGCCGAGTACGCCGACGAGCTGGGCGTGCCGCTGCGGGCCGCCGCGCTCGCCCGCGAGAGCTACGAGGAGGCCCGCGACCGCGGCCACGGCGACCGGGACTTCTCGGTCCTGGTGGCGCTGCGGGCCGCCGAGGTCGGTGCGCCGATCCCCACCGACCTGCCGCCCGACGGCGCGTGACCGGCGCCCGCGTCGAGGCCTGCGGTCGTCGCGCTGACCCCGCCCCACCCCTGGTACCGCGCGTCCGGCGACACGGCCGGGCACGTCGACCCGGTCCAGCTCGGCGAGGACGCCCGCGCCTCCGCGGCCCTCAGCCCTCCCAGCCGTACAGCTCGCGGGCGGCGGCCGGCGAGACGACCCCGGCGCGGACGTCGGCCGCCAGCGCCTCGCGGTCGCGCTCGCGCGGGTCGCCGTAGCCGCCCCCGCCGCCGGCCAGCTGGCGGTAGACGGTGCCGCGCGGGATCGCCGTCACCAGGTCCTTCAGCCGTGGCCGGTGAACCCGGCCGTCGGGGTAGCGGAACTCGATCGCGTTGACCGACCCGGGGCCGCCGCCGCGGATCCCGAAGGCGGTCGTGTCCGGCGTGTCGCCGTCGCCGAAGACGCTGGCCTGGGCGCCGTCGTCGAGGAACTCCAGCTCGGTGACCACGCCCAGACCGCCACGCCAGCGGCCCGCCCCGGCGGAGTCCGGCAGGTACTCGAAGCGGTGCAGCAGGTGGGGGTTGACGACCTCGAACATCTCCGGGTCCTGGGCGGCGATCGCCCCGCCCGAGCCGATCAGGCCGATGTGGTCGAAGCCGTCGGCGCCGAAGGTCGCCCCGCCCCCGCCCTTGCAGGCGTTCAGCAGGATGTCGACGTAGGGCCGCGCGTGGCGGTCGTCCCAGCCGTTGACGATCGAGGCCAGCAGGTGGTTCCAGCAGGCGGTCACGCGCTCCGGCACCGCCTCGGCCAGCGCCAGCATGATCACCGCCGCCAGCTGGTCGGCGACGTGGTTGCCGAAGCAGGTCGGCGCCGGGAAGACCGGATCGACCAGGCTGCCCTCGGGGGTCAGGACCTCGATCCGCCGCAGGACCCCGTCGTTGTGCGGGATCTCCTCCTCGACGATCATGAAGAACGCGATCATCACGGCCGACATCGTCACCGCCCGCGGGGTGTTGATGTAGCCCGCGGCCTGGTCGTCGGTGCCGGCGAAGTCGAAGCTCATCCGGTCGTCCTCGACGGTCACCGCCAGCCGGATCGTCCACGAGCCGTCGTGGTCGATGCCGTCGTCGTGGACCACCCACTCGGCCCGGTAGACCCCGTCGTCGATCGCCGCGATCGCCCGCCCCGCGCTCTGCTCGGCCGCGTCGAGCATGCCGGCCACCGCGGTGCGGAACCGCGCGACGCCGTAGCGGTCCAGCAGCGCCACCAGCTCGCGCTCGCCGACGGTGCAGGCGCCGATCATCGCGGTCACGTCGTCGGCCACCACGTCCAGCCGGACGTTGCCGAAGATCAGGTCCCAGACGTCCTCGCGGCGCTCGCCGGCGGCATGGATCTTGACCGGCGTGATCCGCAGGCCCTCCTGCCACATGTCGGTCGCCTGCGGGTTGTACGACCCGGGGACGTTGCCGCCGATGTCGGCCTGGTGGGCGACGATCACCACCCACGCCACGTGCTCGTCGCCATGGAAGACCGGCTTGGTCACCTTCCAGTCCGACAGCTGGTTGCCGCCGGTGTAGGGGTCGTTGTGCAGGATCACGTCGCCGGACGCGACGTCGCCGGCGAACCGCCGCGCGATGTGGCGCATGCCGGGCGTCGTCGCGTAGCCGAGCACCGGGATGTACTCGGTCTGCTCGATCAGGGTGCCGTCGCGGTCGTAGATCCCGACCGAGAAGTCACGGCCCTCGACGAGCAGCGGCGAGCGCGCGCTGCGCTCCACCACGACGCCCATCCGCTGGCCGATCGTCTTCAGCCGGCTGGCGATGATCGAGGTCAGGATCGGATCGCCGGACATCAGGCCTCCACGCCCTTGCGGTGCATCACGATGCTGCCGGTCGCGTCGACCAGCACGTCGAACGGCTCGGGGACGAAGATCGAGGTCGTCGCGCCCTCGACGATCGCCGGGCCGGTCAGCCGGTGGCCGGGCCGCAGCCCGTCGCCGTCGAAGACCTCCAGCTCCTCCATGCTGCGGGTCGACGGCAGGTAGGCCCGCCGCCGCCCGCGCCGCCGCGGCTTCTCCTCGCCGGCGTCCGCGACGGTCAGGTCGAGCGGCGGTCGTCGCCCGCGGACGGTCGCCCGCAGCGTGACGACCTCCATCGGCCGCCCGCGCGATGAGAACCCGTACAGCTGCTCGTGGCGGCGGTGGAACGCCTCCTCGATCCGCTCCAGCCGCTCCGGCGTCAGGTCCTCGGGCGGGAAGGTCACGGTCACCTCGTGGTGCTGGCCGCGGTAGCGAAGGTCGGCGCTGGCCGTCCACGAGCGCGCGGGCGGGGCGATCCCCTCCTCCTCGAGCGCCGCGACGCCGGCGGCGACCATCTCGTCGACGATCCCGCGCGCCTCGGCGGCGTCGAGCCGCTCCCACGGCCGGCTGTGGCTGCGGACGTAGTCGTGGCGGAGGTCGGCCAGCAACATCCCGAACGCGCACATCACCGCCGACATCCGCGGGACGACGACGCGGTCCATCTCCAGCTCCTCGGCGATCATGCCGGCGTGCAGCGGGCCGGCGCCGCCGGCCGCCACCAGCAGCAGCTCGCGCGGGTCGAAGCCGCGGGCCAGCGCCACGTCCTTGGTGCCGGCCGCCATCACCAGCGTGATCACCTCGATCATCGCCCCGGCGGCGGCGACCGCGTCGAGGCCCAGCGGCCCGGCGACGTGCCGCTCGATCGCCGCCCGCGCCAGGTCCTCGCGCAACGGCATCCGCCCGCCCAAGAAGTACGCCGGGTCGAGGTAGCCGAGCACCAGGTCGGCGTCGGCGCAGGTCGGCAGCGTGCCGCCGCGATCGTAGGCGGCCGGCCCGGGGTGCGCGCCCGCGCTCTGCGGGCCCATGTGCAGCAGCCCGCCCTCGTCGAGCCAGCCGATCGAGCCGCCGCCTGCCCCGATCGTGTGGACGTCGGTCATCGGCAGCGCGATCGGGTGGCGGTCGATCAGCCCCTCGCGGGTGGTCTGGACAGCGCCGTCCTTGACGATCGAGGCGTCGTAGCTTGTCCCGCCCATGTCGACGAGGACGCAGTCGGCGTCGCCCCGCTCGCGGGCGTGGGCGAGCGCCGCCACCGGGCCGCCCGCGGGCCCGGAGAGGACCGTCGTGGCCGGCAGCCGCGAGACGACGGACGGCGTCGCCACCCCGCCGTTGGACTGCATCACCAGCAGCACGCCGGGGAAGCCGTCCTGCGCCAGGCGCGCGACAAGCCGCTCGACGTAGCGGCGCAGGACCGGTCCGACGTAGGCGTTCATCACCGTCGTGCTGACCCGGTCGTTGAGCCGGATCTGGGGCAGCACCTCGGAGGACACCGACAGGAACAGGTCCGGCGCCAGCTCCTCGACCACCGCCCGCGCCTCGCGCTCGTGGCGATCGTCGGCGTAGGCGTGCATGAAGCAGACGGCCAGCGCCTCGACGTCGTCGGCGACCAGCTGGCGGACGGCGGCGGCCAGCGCCTCGCGGTCGAGCGGGACGCGGACCGCGCCGGCGGCGTCGATCCGCTCCGGCACCGGCAGCCGCCGCTCGCGCGGGACCAGCGGCGGCGGGGCGACGTAGGTGTTGTCGTAGAGGTGCTCGCGGCTGCGGACGCCGCGCCGCATCTGCAGCACGTCGCGGAAGCCCTCGGTGGTCAGCAGCCCGGTGCGGGCGCCGCGGCCGGTCAGGACGGCGTTGGTGGTGACCGTCGTGCCGTGGACGATCAGCGAGATCCGGGCCAGGAACTCCCGCGGCGCCAGCCCGAGCCCCGCGGCGATCTCGCCGAGGCCCCGCAGCAGGCCCTCGGAGGGGTCGGCCGGCGTGCTCGGCGACTTGTGCGCCCAGTAGGAGCGGTCGCGCTCGTCGACGACCACGAAGTCGGTGAAGGTCCCGCCGACGTCGATCCCGATCGCGTAGCTCATCGGGCCATCATCGGCAGGAGGAATTTGCCTGTCAACCTGTAAAATTGTTTACAATTTTGACCATGGCCGACACGCCGTTCAGCGCCCCGCAGCCCGTCCAGTCCGCGCCCCAGCAGATCGCGTCGAGCATCAAGCAGTCGATCCTCGACGGGCAGCTGAAGCCGGGCGACCGGCTGCCGAGCGAGGAGCGGCTGGCCGCGATGTTCGGCGTCAGCCGGCCGACCGCCCGCGAGGCGCTGCGGACGCTGCGCGCCGACCACGTGCTCGTCTCCTCGCGCGGGCGCACCGGCGGCTATCGGGTGGCGGAGATGTCGCTGCGCGCGCTCGGCAGCAGCGTCGCCGAGGTGATCTCGCTCTCGCTCAGCATGCGGACGCTGACCTACGCCCAGCTGTTCGAGGTCCGCCACGCGCTGGAGCTGCTGAGCGCCGCCTCGGCCGCCGAGCACCGGACCGCCGAGGACCTGCTGCGGCTGGAGGCGGCGCTGCCACGGCCCGCCGGCGCCCCGCTCGACCCGGACGCGGCGCTGGCCGCCGACCTGGCCTTCCACGCCGCGCTCGCCGACTGCACCCACAACCCGCTGATCATCGGATTCGTCGACGCGACGTCGACCGCCTTCCGCCGCTTCAGCGACGAGGCCCGCGGGATCGACCCGCAGCTGCTCTTCGGCCACCTCGAAGCGGTCGTCGAGGCGGTCGAGGCCCAGGACGGGCCCGCGGCCGAGGCGGCGATGCGGCGACATCTGGAGTACTTCGCCCGCTACTTCGAGCTGGCTTGACCGGCGGCCTGCTCGCGGGCCGCCGACCAGAGCGTCGAGAGCCGCCGGAAGGTCGCGTCGGTGACCGGCATCTCGACCCCGCGCTCGGCGATCGCGGCGACCACCGCCTTCAGGTCCTTGTCGAGGATGTCGAGCGCGTTGTCGGGCACGTACTGCTCCCACAGGCTGCGCATCCAGTCCCAGTGCGCGAGCGGCCAGCTGGCGCCGGTGCCGGCGCAGACCGCGTCGATCACCGGCCCGTCCCGCAGCCCGTAGTCGCGGGCCAGCGCCAGCCCCTCGTAGGTGCCGGCGATCGACACCGCCATCATCACCTGGTTGGCCAGCTTCGCCGCCTGGCTGGCCCCCGCGCGATCGCCGAGCCGGTAGGTCCGCGACCCCAGCAGGTCGAGCATCGGCGCCGCTCGCTCGAGCGCGTCGGCGGGGCCCGAGGCCATCACCGAGAGGCTCGCGTCCTCGGCGCCGCGGACGCCGCCGCTGACCGGCACGTCGAGCACCGTCGCCCCGCCGGCGGCCGCCGCCACCGCCAGCCGCTGCATCGACTCCGGATCCATCGTGCTCATCACGACCACGTCGAGCGGCCGGCCAGCGGCCGCCACCAGCCCGTCCGGGCCCAGCAGCAGCTGCTCGGTCTGGGCGCCGGTCCGCAGCATCGTCACGACCCGGTCGGCCTGCGCGACCACCGCCGCGGCGTCGGCGGCGGCCTCGATCCCAGCCTCCGCGGCCGCGGCCAGGCGCTCGTCGTCGCGGTCGAAGGCGACGACCCGCCAGCCGGCCCGAACGAGGTTGGCCGCCATCGGGCGGCCCATCTCGCCGACCCCGATCCAGCCGACGACCGGGGCGCTCACGCCCGACCCCCGCTCGTGGGTCGGACTCGGGTCGGGCGCGGAGCGCGGTCGGGCGAGAGCAGCGTCATGGACGCCATGCTCGGACGCTCGACCAGTGATGTCAACCCGTAAAATAGTTGACGTATTAATGGGCCACGCGGCGGCTCAGCGCTCGACGAAGGCGAGCACCCGCGACGGGCTGCCGGTGCCGTCGACCAGCTTCAGCGGGGCGACCACGATCAGCGCGCCGGAGGCCGGCAGCGCATCGAGGTTGGCCAGCTGCGTGAGGCCGTAGCGGCCGGCGCCGAGCAGGAAGTTGTGGACGGGGAAGCCCGGGTCGAAGCCGCCGGCCGCGCCGGCGTCGATCCCGACCGTCTCGACCCCGAAGCCGACGACGTTCGGGTGCTCGGCCAGCCACCGCGACGCCTCGACGTCCGGGCCCGGGGTCACGGGACCCTCGGCGCCGGCGTTGAGGAACGCCGCCTCGTCGTTGGCGCGGGCCGACCAGCCGGTCCGGAAGAGCACCCACGAGCCGGGCTGGATCGGCCCGTGCTCGACCTCGTGCGCCTCCAGGTCGGCGACCGTCAGCAGGTAGCCGGGGTCCTCCGCGACCGCCGCCGTGCGGTCGATCACCACGGCGGGCCCGACCAGGCGCGCCGGCGGGATCGAGGCGACGTCCTCGCCCTCCTTGCCGGTGATCCAGTGGATCGGCGCGTCCAGGTGGGTGCCGGTGTGCTCGCCCAGCTCGAGCACGTCCCAGGCCCACGCCGGGCCGTCGGCGTCGTAGCGCGAGAGCCGCTTGCGCGAGAGGTGCGGCGTGTTGGCGAACGGGTCGGGCAGGACCAGCACCGGCGTCGTCTCGCTCAGCGGCTGGGTCAGGTCGACGACCTGGACCGATCCGTCGGCCAGGCCGTCGAGCAGGTTCTTCAGGCGGGGATCGGACATGGTGCTCCTTCGGGTCTACGAGGTCGGAAGCGAGTCGGGGTCGGTGGCGAAGCGCGAGAGGACGTCCGCGTAGGCGGGCGCCTCCTCGATCGGCGTGCAGTGGGCGCTCGCCCGGAAGATGACGGCCCGGCCGTCGGGCGCGCAGGCCGCGATGTGGTCGGCCAGGCTGGTCGGGTAGTACGGGTCGCCGTCGGCGTAGGCGGCCAGCACCGGCACCCGCAGCCGCGCGACCGCGGCCCGCATGTCGAGCCGGGCCTGGGCGCGGACGATCTCCAGCGCGACGTCGAGCGGCGTCTGCAGCGCCACCGCGTAGAGCCAGTCGAGGATCGCCGGGTCGGCGTCGGGCAGCAGCGACTCGCGCTGGAACTCGCGCTCGCTGGCCGGCCAGCCGCCGGCCAGCTCGGCCAGGTAGCCGTCGAACTGCTCGGCCGGCATCGCGTGGGGGAAGTCGTCGGCCCGGGTCAGCCGCAGCGGCCCGTTGGTCAACACCACCCGGCCGACGCCGTGGCCGTCCCG
This sequence comes from Patulibacter medicamentivorans, assembly GCF_000240225.1. Lineage (GTDB taxonomy): Bacteria > Actinomycetota > Thermoleophilia > Solirubrobacterales > Solirubrobacteraceae > Patulibacter > Patulibacter medicamentivorans. The sequence goes on along the minus strand of NZ_AGUD01000011.1, from coordinate 60,245 downwards.
CTCCAGGTAGCTGAGCGAGACGGTGCAGCCCATCGACCAGCCGACCAGCGTCACGTCCTCCAGCTCCAGCTGGCGGATCACCGCACCGACGTCGTCGGCCATCCGGTCGAAGTCGTAGGGCCCGCGCGGCTTGTCGGACTCCCCCATCCCCCGTAGATCGAAGCGGACCACGCGGTGGCGGCCCAGCAGCCGCTCGGCGGTCCGGTCCCACAGCCGATGCGAGCCCTTCCAGCCGTGGACGAGCAGGATCGGGGGCCCGTCGCCGCGGTCGCTGATCCGCAGCCGAGTGCCGTCGGGGGTGGTCAGGAAGCTCATCCGCGATCGTGGCTCCCGGGGTCGGGGTCGGCCTGGAGGGCGCCGGCGTCGAGCGAGAGCGTCACGCGGTCGCCCGCGGCGACGCCCGGCGCGCGGGCGATCACCACCGGCCCGGCGTCGAGCCGGACGGTCGCCAGCCGCGGCGCGCCGTCGCCGGTCAGGTCGGTCGTCTGCTCGGCGCGCCCCCGGGAGCCGTCGCCCTCGCGCCACGCCCCGCCGCCGCAGCGGGGGCAGAGCGTGCGCGGCGGCCAGAGCGCCAGCGCGCAGCGATCGCAGATCGGGATCCGCAGCGGGGTGCTCACGACAGCCGCTCCAGGACGGCGGCGCCGTGGCAGGCGCCGTGGCGGTAGAGGACCATGCCGTAGCCGGTCACGACGGCCAGCTCGCAGGCCGGGACCTGGCGCTCGCCAGCGCGGCCGCGCAGCTGCTGGACCGCCTCGACGACCCCGTGCAACCCGGCAGCCGCGCCTGCCTGCCCGGCCGAGAGCTGCCCGCCGGAGGTGTTCAGCGGCCACGCCTCCTCGACCAGGGTCCGGCGCAGCCAGCGGCGCAGGTCGCCGCCGGGGACCAGGCCCAGGTCGGCCGCCTGGACGACCGCCATCACCGGGTAGTCGTCGTAGACGTAGGCCGCGTCGACGTCCTCCGGCCCCACGCCGGCCGTCCGCCAGAGGTCGGGCGCGAGCGTCGCGAAGCCGGACCGCAGCCGGTCGTCCTGCTGCTGGTCGTCGTTGTGGAGCTGGGCGATCGCCCGCACCCGCACCGTCGGGCCGGCGGCCCGCTCGCGGCGGGTGACGACGATCGCGTCGGCCCCGGCGACGACCGGCACGCAGTCGTAGCGGGTCAGCGGCGTCGCCACCGGTGGCGCGGCCAGGTACTCCTCGAAGCTCAGCGGCGCGCGGTAGACGGCGCCGGGGTTGCGCCCGGCCCAGGCCCGCTGGGCGACCGGCACGCAGCCGAGGTCCTCGCGGTCGAGCCCGTGGGCCTCGCCGTAGCGGGTCGTCAGCATCGCGAAGAGCGCGTTCGGCCCCGGGTAGCCGAGCGGCACCAGCTGCTCGGCGGTCGCCCGGTTGTACTGGCGGACCAGCCGCGCGAACGCCGCCCGGTCGAGGTGGTCGCCGGCCAGCAGCACGATCGTCTCGGCGTCGCCGGCCTCGACCGCCCGCACCGCGTGCTGCAGCAGGTTGACCGCGCTGGCGCCGCCGTGCGGGTCCTCCATCAGCCAGCGAACGGTGATCCCGAGCCGCCAGCAGAGGTCGATCGCGTGGTCGGGCTGGAGCGAGAACGAGGCGACGCCCAGGCCGTCGACGTCGGCGGCGGTCAGGCCGGCCTCCTCCAGCGCGCCCGCGAACGCCTCGGCGAGCAGCGCCGTGGTGTCGCGCCCGGCGGCCGGATGGCGCTCGTAGCGCGCCTCGTACGCGGCCGCGATCACGGCCTCGCCGTCAGCGCCTCCCGCCGTGGTCCTCATCAGGCGTCTCCCACGAAAGTCACCATACCAGCGTCGTTCCATGCAGATCAATAGCCACGAAGCCGCCTTCGCCGCGGGCCCCGAAGGTCGGCCGCCGACAGGGATCGCCAACTATCTGCATAGGACTCCGCAGATATGACGATCGTAATGCCCGTCGGCCGGGCCCGTGGGATCACGCCGCCTCGTCGTCGACCCGCCGCAGCAGGCCGGCGTCGTCGGCGCAGCCGACGTAGCGCCCGTGGCAGCGGCCGAGGGGCAGCACGCTGACCTCGTGGAAGAGCCGGATCCCCAGGTCGTCGCCGAAGCGGCGGACCATCTCCATCGCCGAGGCGAAGATCGCGTGGTGGGTCGGGTGGTCGCGGGCCCACGCCTCCAGGTGGCCGAGCGAGCGGAAGTGGGCCAGGACGCAGGTGCGGTCGACGTCGGCACCCTCCAGATCGGTCTCCTGGACGTAGCGGACCGCCACGCAGCCGGACTCGTGGGGCGCGCCGTGCAGGTGCTCGACGCCCGCCCGCAGGACCGGCTCGACCTGCTCGCGGTACCAGGCCAGGTGGTCGGCGGGCGCGCCGTGCCAGTCCTGCGAGGTGCGGATGGTGCAGAGGTTCGCCGGGGCGACGATCCACTGGTCGCCCGACCCGCCGGCGATCGGGCCGGGCACCATCGCGCCCGGCTCCAGCTCGTCGTCTGCGGACGCGGGGATCCGGTCGCGGGCCGCGCCCCAGTAGCCGACCATCGGGCAGAACTCGTGGCGAGTGCCCTCCAGCCGGCCGAGGCCGGTCTGGCGGGTCCGCTGGCCGAAGTGGGCCTCGCTGTGGGTCAGCGGCAGGACCGCCGTCTCGCACCAGTGGGCCGGCGGCGCCGGCCCGTCGAGCAGCCCCTCGACCGCCGCGCTCCCCGCCCAGCGACGGTGGGCGACCGGATCGTCCCAGTAGGCGATGACGAGCTGGGTCTCGGGATCCGCCGGTACCAGCACCCGCCCCCGCTCGACCGTCCGCGCCCCGTCGGGACCGTGCAGCAGCTCGATCGCCCGGTCGACGAAGGCGCAGGCGCCGGGACCCGAGGCGGCGAAGGTCACCCGGACGACCTCCTGGAGACCCGGCGGGTAGCGCAGGAAGTAGGTCGTGAAGTCAGGCCAGTGGCCCGGAGGCGCCCGCCGGGGGCGGGGCTCCAGCGGGTCGACGGCCGGCGCGGCTGATCGCTCGGACATCGTCGCACCATAACTCGTCATAGCAGCGTTGTCACAAGCAGATCATCAGCTTGACAGATGGATAGATCACTGGCAGCCTGGCGCCTGATGCTCACCGAGACCGAGCGGCTGGTGGATCAGGTCGCGCCCTCCGCGGTCCTTTGGCGCCGTCACCTGCACCAGCACCCCGAGCTGTCGTTCGAGGAGCAGCGGACCGCCGCCTGGATCCAGGAGCGGCTGGAGGCGCTGCCCGGCGTCACCGTCGAGCGTCCCGTCGGGACCGCGGTGGTCGGCCGCCTGGCCGGCGCCCGCCCCGGTCCGACGATCGCCGTCCGCGCCGACATCGACGCGCTGCCGATCGAGGAGCAGACCGGCCTGCCGTTCGCCTCGCGGACCCCCGGCGTGATGCACGCGTGCGGCCACGACGGCCACACCGCGATCCTGCTCGCTGCCGCGACCGTCCTCTCCGGGCTCCGCGAGCAGCTGGCCGGCGAGGTCCGCTTCCTCTTCGAGCCCGGCGAGGAGGCGCTGCCCGGCGGGGCCTCGCAGATGGTCGCCGCCGGCGTGATGCGCGGCGTCGACCGGGTCCTCGGCCTGCACCTGTGGGCGCCGCTGCCGATCGGCACCGTGATGGTCAACCCCGGCCGCGTGATGGCGGCCTGCGACGTCTTCACGATCGAGGTCCGCGGCCGCCCCGGCCACATCGGCGCCCCCCACGCCGCGATCGACCCGATCGCGATCGCCGCCCAGATCGTGACCAACCTGCAGCACCTGGTCGCGCGCGAGGTCGATCCGCTGGAGCCGGCCGTGGTCGGCGTCACCGAGCTGCACGCCGGCCGCTCGGTCGGGGTGATTCCGGCGACGGCGACGATCGGCGGCGGCACGAACATGTTCGACCCCGCGGTCCGCGACCTGCTGGAGCGGCGGATCGGCGAGGTCGCCGCCGGTCTCTGCGCCGCCCACGGCGCCACCTGCGACTACGAGTACGTGCGGGGGTACGACGCGGTCGTCAACGACCCGGCGACCGCCGGCGTCGTCGCCGAGGCCGCCGGCGCGCTGTTCGGCCCCGACGCGGTCGTCGAGCGGCCGCCGGTGATGCCGGGCGAGGACTTCTCCGCGTTCGCGCGCGAGGCGCCCGCCTGCTTCGTCCTGCTGGGCGCCGGCAACGTCGCCAAGGGGATCACCGCCGACCACCACGACTCGCGCTTCGACATCGACGAGGACGCGCTGCCGATGGGCGTCCGGCTGTTCGTCCGCTCGGTCCTGACGCTGCTGGAGCGCGACGCGGTGGCGCTCGCTGCCTGAGCGGCCGACCCGACCGCCCGTCGCGTACCCTCGGGCGATGCCGCCGCGCCCCCGCGACCGCCCGGCCTACAGCGAGGGGCGCGACGCCCTGCTCGAGGCCGCGACCCGGGTGATCGCCCGCGACGGGTTCCGCGGGCTGACCTACCGCGCCGTCGCCCAGGAGGCGGGCGTCACCCACGGGCTCGTCTCGTACCACTTCGGCTCCCGCGACGCGCTCGTCCACGAGACGCTCGCCGCCCTCGCACGGGCCTCGATCGACGGCGCCTCGCTGGTCCCCGACAGCGGCCGGCTGGAGGACCTCGCCCGCGACCTGGTGACCGTCGCCCGCGAGGCGCCGGACGCCCAGGCCGCGCAGTTCGAGCTGACGCTCGAGGCCCGCCGCCGCCCGGCGCTGCGCCCCGAGGTCCGAGCGCTCTACGACGGCTACGTCGACGCGATCGCGCAGGCGCTCGCCACGGCCGACGTGCCGGCCGACCCGGCGCTGGCCCGGCTGGTCTTCGCCGCCCTCGACGGCCTGATGCTGCAGCAGCTGGTGTTCGAGGACGAGGAGGAGACCCAGGCCGCCCTCGGCGCGCTGCGCCGGCTGCTGCAGGGCGCGTCGCCGGGCCCGTCGAACGAGCACGGCGACGGCCCCGGTCGCAGCTAGCCGGCGGCGTCGGCCCGCGCGACGACGCCGCGGTTCAGCGTCACGCCCTCCGCCTCGCGGTCCCAGGTCCCGGGCACCACGCCCTGATCGCGCAGCTCGGCCTTGCGGACCTTGCCGTTCGGCGTCAGGGGCAGGGCGTCGACGATCCGGACGAAGCGCGGGATCGCGAAGTAGGCCAGCCGCGGCTCGCACCAGCGGATCAGGTCGACCGGGTCGACCGCCGCGTCCGCGCGCGGGACGACCGCCACCGCGACCTCGTCCTCCCCGACCTCGGAGGCGACGGGGAACGCCGCGACCGCCTCGACGGCCGCGTGGCCGCGCAGCGCCTGCTCGACCTCGAACGACGAGATGTTCTCGCCGCGACGGCGGATCGCGTCCTTGATCCGGTCGGTGAAGCGGTACCAGCCGTCCGCGTCGCGCACGACCCGGTCGCCGGTGTGGAACCACAGGTCCGACCACGCCTCGACCGTCTTCTCCGGCATCGCGAAGTAGCCGGTCGCGAAGGCGAACGACGGGTCGTGGCGCAGCACCAGCTCGCCGCCGGTCCCGTCCGGCACCGGCACGCCGTCGGCGTCGACCACCCGGGCGTGGAAGCCCGCCCGCGCCGGCCCCATCAGACCGGGCCGCTGATGGCGCCACGAGGCGCCGATCGCGCAGTTCGTCTCCGTCGAGCCGTAGCCCTCGACCAGCTGGACGCCGAATCGCTCGCGGAAGCGGGCGAAGTCGTCCGGCGCCGAGCCGGGCGCCAGCGCGCGCCGCACGCCGTGGGCGGCGTCGGCCGCCTCCTCCGGGCGAGTCAGCAGGATGCTCACCATCGCGCCCAGCAGGTAGGTGACGGTCGCTCCCGCCTCGGCCGCGCGCGACCAGAAGCGGGAGGCCGAGAAGCGCGGTCCCAGGTGGTAGGTCGCCCCCGCCACCAGCGCCTGGACGAAGGCGTTCAGGGCGTTGGTGTGGAAGAGCGGCAGGCAGGTGTAGAGGACGTCGTCCTCCTCCAGCTCCAGCATCTCGCCGACCAGCACCCCCCACCAGTAGAACTGGGTCTGGGGGCAGCAGACGCCCTTCGAGACGCCGGTCGTGCCCGAGGTGTAGAGGATCGCGGCGGTCTCGCCGGGGCGGACCGGCTCGGCGTCGACCGGCGCGGCCGGCGGCGGCGGAGCGGTCACGCGGTAGCCGGCCGGCGGCCGCTCGGGAACGCCGTCCAGCGCCCACACGACCTCGAGCGCGGAGGGCGGATCCAGGTAGCCGAGCACGTCGACCAGCGCGGTGTCGATCGACAGGATCCGCGCGCCGGAGTTCTCCAGCTGGTGGGCCAGCTGCTCGCCGCGCAGGGCCGTGTTCAGCGGGACCGCGACGGCACCCAGCCAGGCGCAGGCGAGGATCTGGTCGAGCAGCTCGACCCGGTTCTCGCACATCAGCGCCAGCCGGTCACCGCGCCGCAGGCCGGCCTCGCGCAGGGCGCCGGCGGTCGCCGCGGCCGCGTCGCGGACCTCGGCGTAGCTGCGGGTCAGGTCGCCGAAGCGCAGCAGCGGCTTGTCGCCGTAGCTCGCGGCCTGGCGCTCGAGCAGCGCGGGCAGCGTCTGCTCGACGACCGGGAGCCCCCGGAGGGGCGACGGGACCATGCCGGCCTCCGCCGCCCCCGCCGCGGCGGACCGGGCCGAGGCCCGGTCCGCGCCGCCCTGCGACGACGGCGAGGTCCCGCTCACTTGGCCGCCTGGTCGAGCAGCGGCGCCGTCTCGACCGTGTACTTGCGCTCGCGCGGGGGCACGTAGTCGGCGACGTTCGCCTTCGTCCACATCGTCGACTTGACCACCAGCTCCTTCGGCGGGTTGTCGGTCTTGGCGTCACCGATGTAGTAGTCGAGCGCCTTGATCACGGCCCAGCCGGTGCCGATCGCGTCGGTGTCCCAGGTCGCGGTCAACCGGCCGTCCTTGATCGCGGTGATCGCGTCCTGATCGCCGTTCTGGCCGAAGATCATGACCCCGGCGGACTTGCCGTCGGAGACCTTCTTGTTGGCCGCCGTGACCGCGGCCGACGCCCCCAGCGCCGACTGGTCGTTGTAGGCCCAGATCGCGTCGGCGTCGCCGTGCTTCGTCAGCACGTCGGCCGCCAGCGGCTGCGCGGCCGCCGCCGTGTCCTTGGTGTTCTGCACCTTCGCCACGACCTGCAGGCCCTTGGCCTTCGCCTGGCTGGCGAAGCAGTCCTCGTAGGCCTTGATCGACGGCACGGGCGGCCCGCCGATCATGATCACCTTCGCCTTGGGACGGGCGTCGGCGATCATCTGAGCAGTCCTGCCGATCGGCGGATCGCTCTTGCAGGTGTTCAGCTCCCACCAGACGCTGGTGCTGATGCCCTCGCCCTCGGAGTTGACCCCGATCACCGGGATGCCCGCGCTGCGCGCCTGCCCGTAGGCGCCGGCGGCGGCCCCCGGGTCGAGCGTCCAGCTGGCGATGCCGTCCTGCTTCTGGGCGATCATCGTCGCGATGTCCGCCACCTGCTTGTCGGGCGACAGGTTGGCGTTGATCTGGGACGCCTTCCAGCCGAGCTCCTTGGCCCCGCCCTCGAAGCCGAGCACCAGCTCCTCCTGCCCCGGCTGACCCGCCACCGGGTTCGAGTAGGCGACCTTCTTCTCCCCGCCACCCGAGGAGCCGCCGCCGTCGCCGCTCTTTCCGTCGCTGCCCCCGCACGCGGCGAGGGTCAGTGCGGCGAGGATCGCCGCCGCACCTGTGAATGACCGCATCATCTGCTCGCTCCTGTTCGTGATTGGGCGGCGGACGTCCGGGTCCGCCGCCTCCTTCGCCCGATCCGTCGCCGGATCGAGCCCCAGTCCCTCGTCAGGCATCCCGTCCCCACAGCGACGGGCGCTCGCGGTCGAGGCGCATGCTGACCGCCTTGGACGCGCTGTACTCGTGCAGCGTCTCGGCGCACAGCTCGCGGCCGTGGCCGCTCAGCTTCACGCCGCCGAGCGGCTGGCCGGGCGGCACCTGGAACCAGGTGTTGACCCACACGGTCCCCGCCTCGAGCCGGTCCGCCATCCGATGCGCCCGCCCGAGGTCGGTGGTCCAGACGCCCGCGGCCAACCCGTACTCGCTGTCGTTGGCGCGCGCCACGACGTCGTCCTCGTCCGACCACGTCTGGGCGACGACGACCGGTCCGAAGATCTCCTCGCGGGCGGCCAGCGAGCGGCCCTCCGGGTCGGCGACGATCGCCGGCTCCAGGTAGAACCCGCCGCCTAGCTCGCCTGGGAGCGCGGCAGGGGCGTCGCCCCCGAGCAGCACGCGGGCACCCGCCGAGCGCGCCTCGCCGACGTAGCCGGAGACCCGCTCCCGGTGCGCGGCCGAGACCAGCGGCCCGACCTGCGTCGCCGGGTCGAGCGCGTTCCCGATCCGCACGCCGGCGACCGTCGCCGCCATCCGCTCCAGGAACTCGTCGTGGACGTCGCGGTGCAGGAACAGCCGCGACGCGGCGAAGCAGACCTCGCCGTTCTGGGACAGGATCCCGGTCAGCGCGTCGTGGACCGCGGCGTCGAGGTCGGCGTCGGGGCAGATCACCATCGCGCTCTTGCCGCCCAGCTCGAAGAGCGCCGGCGTCAGGTGGGCGGCGGCCGCGGTGGCGATCGCGCGCGCCGTGGCGGTGCCGCCGGTGAACGAGATCTTCGCGATGTCGCCGTGGGCGACCAGCGCGGCCCCGGCCAGCGGGCCCTCGCCGGTGACGACGTTGACCACGCCCGGCGGCAGCACGCCGGCCGTCCGCCGTGCCAACTCGACGACGCTCGGCGCCGCGAACTCCGACGGCTTCAGGACCACCGTGTTGCCGGCGGCGACCGCCGGGCCGATCTTCAGCGCCGCCGAGATGATCGGCGAGTTCCAGGGGATCAGCGCCGCGATCACGCCGAGCGGCTCGCGGACGGTGAAGACCCGCGCGGCGGGATCGTCGACGGTCAGGTGCTCGCCGTGCAGCCCCCGCACCAGGCCGGCGTAGTAGCGCAGCACGCCGGCGGCGGTCGGCACGTCGGCGGCCGCGGCCTCGCGGATCGGGCGGCCGTTCTCGGTCGCCAGCAGCCGCGGCCAGTCGGTCTGCTCGATGATGTCGGCCATCCGCAGCAGCGCCATCTGGCGGGTCTCCAGCGAGGAGCGCCGCCAGCCGGTGAACGCCCCGCGTGCCGCGGCGACCGCAGCGTCGACCTGCGCGGCGGACGCCTGCGCGACCGACGCCCACGGATTGCCCGTGCTGGGATTGACCGCGTCGAAGGTCCCCTCCCCGGGCTGCTCCTCGCCCCCGACGATCAGCCCGTAGGGGCCGGACGGGACGTACGGCTCGGCGACGGCGCTCATGCGCCGAGCATCCGGCTCGCGGTCCGCTCGGCCAGCGCCATGATCGTGATCATCGGATTGACTCCCGGAGCCGTGGGCAGCGCGGCGGCGTCGCCGATCCAGACGCCCTCGACGTCGTGCAGCTGGCCGCGGCCGTCGGCGACCGACGTCGCCGGGTCCGCCCCGAGCCGGCAGGAGCCCATCTGATGGGCGGAGTAGGCGGTGAACTCGTCGGCCGGCGTCCGCTCCAGCTGCGCCACGTAGGCGTCGAAGTCCTCGCCCGCGCGCCAGCGGCGGTCGCTCCAGTGGAAGCCGAAGACCTCCTCTGCCCCGGCCTCGCGGTGGATCCGCGCCAGCTCGACGTGGGCCCGGACCGCGACGCGACGGTCGATCTCGTCCTCCAGCCGCCAGCGGACGAGCGCCTGCCCGTCGCGGTCGAGCACGACGCGACCGTGGCCGTGGTCGTGCGAGACGCCGTGCCACGAGGCGACCCGCCGCAGCCCGAGCAGCTCCTCGCGGGTCCGCCGGGGATCGACGAACGCCGTCTGGCCGGCGGTCGTCGACGGGCTCAGGGTCAGGCTCTCGACCAGGAAGCCGGTGTCCGACTCGCAGTGGGTCAGGTCCATCGAGACCGCCGACTGGATCTGGCCGTTCCAGGCCTCGACCGGCTCGGGATAGACCCCGTAGACCATCCACGCCGGGTGGACCCGCAGGTAGCGCCCGACGGCGTCGCCGCCGATCCCGGAGCGCAGCAGCACGGCCGGCGACTCGATCCCGCCGGCGGCGACGACGACCGTCGGGGCGTCGACGCGCAGGCGCGTGACGCCGTCGGGACCCTGGACCGTCGCCTCGACGCCGGTCGCGCGTCCCCCCTCGGTCGTCACCCGCTCGACGGTCGCGTGGACCACGAACCGCGCACCGTCGCGCGCCGCGTCCTCCAGGTAGGTCTTGGTCGTCGACTGCTTGCAGCCCTGCTGGCAGCCGGCGTTGCAGTACCCGCAGTACGTCGGGTCGTCGTCGGACGAGACGTTGCGCGGCAGCGGCTGGTGCCGCATCCCCAGCCCGGTCAGCCCCGCGACCATCAACTCGGTGTTGCGGTTGTAGCGGGTCGCCTCGGTGTTGACGTTCAGGCGCTGCCAGACCCGGTCGATGCACGTGTCGTACTCGTCGCCGTCGAGGCCGTCGAGCCCGCGCGCCGTCCAGTCGCGGCGGATGTCGTCCGGCGTCGGCAGGCAGACCATCGAGTTGATGACCGTGCCGCCGCCCAGGGCCGACCCGGCCAGCAGCCCCAGCTGCCCGCCGTCGGACCAGACGATCCCGTTGCCGAGGTACATCTCGGCGCCGACCGACTCGATCTGGCGGAAGTCCGCCTCGTTGCGGTAGGCGCCGGCCTCGAGCACGAGCACCGAGCGGCCGGCTGCGGCCAGCCGCGCCGCGATCACGGAGCCGCCGGCCCCGGAGCCGATCACGCAGACGTCGGCGGTCAGCGTCGCCTCGCCCGCGGGCAGCGTCTGCAGCGGCAGCGTCTTGGGCGCCTCCTCGGGCGACGGTGGCTCCGAGCGCGGGCCGGGGAAGCCGATCGCGCCCCAGGCCGGGTTGCGGCCGTCGTCGTCCAGCTGCCCGAACAGCATCCCGAAGGTCATCGTCTTCAGCTGGCGGACCGCGAACCGGTCGGCGCCCTCCTGCTCGCCGGCCTCGCGCAGCCGGGCCACGCGCCGCTCGAGCGGCGCGTCGGGGAAGCCCTCGTCGGCGAGTCGGTCGAGCAGGCCGAGCAGGGCCTCGCGCGCATCGACCGGCAGCGCCGGGACCGCCTCGGCGACCGCGGCGGCGATGCCGCGCTCGATCGCGCCGTCCGTGAAGAAGCGCGCCACCTCGCCGGTCGCGTCGGTCGCCAGCGACGGCAGCAGCGTGTCGCAGGTCGCCTCCAGCGCCGACCGCCGCACCGCGTCGAGCGGCGCGGAGGGACTCGTGAGCAGGGACGAGGTCATGCGTCACCCCACAGGTGGGGCCGGGTCGGCCCCAGGTCGATGTTCACCACGCGCGGCGCGCTGTACTCCAGCAGCGTCTCCGCGCACGTCTCGCGGCCGAAGCCGCTCTCCTTGACGCCGCCCATGGGGGCGCCGATCGGCAGGTCGAACCACGTGTTCACCCACGCGACCCCGACGTCGAGCCGCTGGGCGATCCGGTGGGCCCGGGCGAGGTCGGTCGTCCAGACGCCGGCGGCCAGGCCGTAGGGCGTGCCGTTCGCGCGGGCGATCGCCTCCTCGTCGTCGCCGACCCGCTCCAGCACCGTGACCGGGCCGAAGATCTCGCTCCGCGACGCGCTGGTCGTGCCGGCAGGCTCCTCCAGCAGCGTCGGCTCGAGGAAGAAGCCGTCGTCGAACGGCGCGCCCAGCGCGGGGCGCGTCCCGCCGACCCGCAGCGTCGCGCCCTCGGCGATCGCGGCGGCGACGCAGGCCTCGACCCGGTCGCGCTGCCCGCGCGAGACCATCGGGCCGAACTGCGAGCGCGGGTCGAGCGCGTCGCCCACGACGATCGTCCGCGCGCGGCGCTCGAACTCGGCGAGGAACTCGTCATGAACCGCGTCGTGGACCAGCAGCCGCGACGCGGCGATGCACGCCTCGCCGTTGGCCAGGTAGATCCCGGTCAGCGCGTCGGAGACCGCCCGCGGCACGTCGGCGTCGGCGCAGACGATCATCGCGCCCTTGCCGCCGAGCTCCATGATCGACGGCGTCAGGACGGTGCCCGCCGCGGCCATGATCCGCCGCGCCGTCTCGGGCCCGCCGGTGAAGCTGATCTTCGCCACGTCCGGATGCGCGACCAGCGCCGCGCCCGCCTCCGGCCCGCCGCCGGTGACGACGTTCAGCACCCCCGGCGGCAGCAGGTCCTCGACCAGCCGCGCGAACTCGAGCACCGAGGCCGACGCCAGCTCGGACGGCTTGACGACCACGGTGTTGCCCGCGGCGAGCGCCGGCGCCAGCTTGTTCGCGAGCGTGATGATCGGCGAGTTCCACGGGATCAGCGCCGCGATCACGCCGAGCGGCTCGCGGGTCGTGTAGACCAGCCGCTCCGGCGCCTCGACCGGGATCTGGTCGCCGCGCAGGTCGCGCACGACGCCCGAGAAGAAGCGGAAGATCCCGGCGCAGGTCGGCACGTCCGCGACGTGCGCCTCGCGAATCGGCCGGCCGTTCTCGGTCGCCAGCAGCCGCGCCCAGCGATCGGGATCGGCCTCGACCCGGTCGGCGATCCGCCACAGCAGCTCCTGCCGGGTCGCCGGCGTGGTCCGCCGCCAGGCCGGGAACGCGGCGCGGGCCGCGGCGACCGCGTCGTCGACGTCGGCGGCCGTCCCCTGCGGGATCCGCGCCCAGGTCTCGCCGGTGCTCGGGTCGACGGCGGCGAAGGTCGCCCGCGCCTCGCGCCACGCCTCGCCGATCCGCATCCGGTAGGGCTCGGCGGGCGCGAACGCCGGCCGGCTCGGGGTCACCGCGGTCACGCCGTCGACCCGGGTGCCGTCGCGGGGCCCGCCGCGGGCGATCTCGCAGCCCGCCGCAGTCGCAGGCTGCCGCCCCGCTCGCGCAGGACGCCGAGGCCGACGGCGCTGATCAGGATCGCGCCGCTGACCGTGCCCTGCCAGAAGGCCGACACGTCGCTCAGCGTCAGCCCGTTCTGGACCACGCCGAGGAAGATCACCCCGATCACCGTGCCGAGGACGCCGCCCTCGCCACCGGTGTAGGCGGTGCCGCCGATCAGGACGGCGGCGATCACGGTCAGCAGCAGCGTCGGATCGGACTGGGCCGAGGCGCCGGTCAGGCGACCGACCTGGACGATGCTGGCGATGCCCGCGCAGAGGCCGGCGATCGTGTAGGCGATCAGGACGACGCGCCCGACGTTGATGCCGTTCAGGCGCGCGGCCTCCGGGTTCGACCCGACGGCGAAGAGCGCCCGGCCGTAGCCGGTGTAGCGGAGCACGCCGCCGGCGGCCAGCAGCAGCAGGACGTTGAACACCAGCAGCAGCGGGAACGGCCCGACCTTCGTGTTGACGAAGTCGGCGATCACGCCGAAGCCGGGCTTGCCGAAGAGGCTGATCGTCGCCCCGCCGTTCACGACCAGCGCGAAGCTCTGGTAGATCGACAGCGTCCCCAGCGTCACCACCAGGAACGAGATCTTCAGCTTCGTGATCATGAAGCCGTTGAGCAGGCCGAGCGCGACGCCGAAGAGGATCGTCACGATCAGGACGAGGGCGATCCCCCATCCCGCCTGCAGCGTCAGGCCGAGGATCATCGCCGAGGCCGCGGTGGCCGACGCGGTCGACAGGTCGATGCCCGCCGCGATGATCACGAACGTGGCCCCCACGGCCAGCACGAAGATCACCGTGTTGGCCTTGACGATGTTCATGAGGTTGTCCCAGGTCAGGAACACCTCCTGGGTGATCGACAGGTACACGCAGACCACCGCCAGCGCGACCAGCACGCCGGTGTAGCGGCCGAGCGACAGGCGACCCAGCAGGTCGCGCGCGCTGCGCGCTCGGACCGCGCCCGTCTCGCTCGGCGAGGCGGGGGCGGGATCGTTCTGGGTCACTTGGTCCTCCGTCGTTCGCGTCATGCCGCGGCCCCGCGCGGCGTCCCGGAGACCGCCACGTGGGCGACCTCCTCCTCCTCCAGGCCAGCGGCGTCGAACTCCCCGTGGATCGCGCCACGGAAGAAGACGAGGATGCGATCGGCGATGCCCAGCAGCTCGGGCAGCTCCGACGAGATGATCACGATCCCCGCGCCCTCGGCCGCGTGGTCCTGCATCAGCTGGTAGATCTGGCTCTTGGCGCCGACGTCGACGCCGCGGGTCGGCTCGCTCAGCACGAGCACGTCGAGGCCCCGGGCGAAGACCCGCCCGAGGACGACCTTCTGCTGGTTGCCGCCCGAGAGCGTGGTGATGCGGCTCTGGGGCGACGCGGTCACGACGCCGTAGCGGTCGATCGCCTCGGCGACGCGCTTGCGCTCGCCGCGCGCGTCGAGGATCCCCCGGCGCGTCAGCTGGTCGGTCCAGGCCACGGCGAAGTTCTCGGCCACGCTCCGGGTCGGCAGCAGCGCCGCCCGCTTGCGGTCGTCGGGGACGAATCCGATCCCGCCGCCGAGCGCCGAGCGCGGGCCGTCGAGCCGCACCTCGCGCCCGAGCACGCGGACCGCGCCCGAGCTGGGGATCGCCCCGCCGAGGGCCATGCCGAACTCGGCCTTGCCCGAGCCGACCAGCCCCGCGACGCCGACGATCTCGCCCCGGCGAACGGTCAGCGAGGTCGGCCGCAGCTCGCCCCCCGGCGTCGTCAGGCCGTCGACCTCGAGCACCGTCTCGCCCGGCTCGACGCGGCGCTTGCGGTAGTAGTCGCCCAGCTCGCGGCCGACCATCAGCCGCACCAGCGCGGGCTCGGCGGTGTCGGGCAGCGGGACGTCGGCGACGTGTCGTCCGTCGCGGAGCACCGTCGCCTGCGAGGCGGCGGCGTAGAGCTCCGGCATCCGGTGGGAGATCATCAGGATCGCGGCGCCGCGCGCCCGCTCCCGCTCGACGACCGCGAGCAGCCGCTCGGTGGCCGCCTCCGAGAGCGAGCTGGTCGCCTCGTCGAGGATCAGCAGCCGGGCCTGCGACGAGACGGCGCGCGCGATCTCGACCTCCTGCTGCAGCTCGACGCTGAGCTCGCCGACCCGGCGCCGCACGTCGACGTGGACCCCGAGCCCGTCGAGCACCTCGCGGGCCCGTTCGTGGAGCTCGTTCCAGTCGATCCGCCCGCGCCGCCGCGGCAGGCGGCCGAGGAAGACGTTCTCGGCGACGCTCAGCGTCGGGGCCAGCGTCAGCTCCTGGCTGATCGTGACGATCCCGAGCCCGAGCGCCTCGGCGGGCGTGGCGATCGTGCGCCGCTGGCCGTCGACCTCCAGGTGCCCGCCGTCCGGCTGGAGCGCCCCGCCGATGACGTTGGCCAGGGTCGACTTGCCCGACCCGTTCTCGCCGGTCAGGGCGTGCACCGTGCCGGCGTGGATGGCGATGCCGACCCCGTCGAGGGCGACGACGCCCGGGAAGCGCTTCGTGATCCCGTGGGCGCGCACCAGCGGCGTCGAGCCCGCATTCGGCTGCTCGGTCACCCGCTCCTCCTCCGACGTCAGCGACATGGACACTGCGTGCTCGCTTCCATCGCCGCGAGCATACTCTGCACTACAGCGAGTTGCAATGTAGATCTTAGGGAGTCGCCCGCTCCGCAGGACATGGGCAAAATCCCCCTGCCCTAGGGACGTCAACCGGCCAGACCGCGATGGCGGCGGTAGGCCCAGCTGTCTATTGTTGGCTGTCGAATCAGATGCTATGCAGTTCTTGAGCCACCACTCATCCGCTTTCCGCCCCGCAGCCGGGAGCGGCCGCGAATGAGCACGTCGACGGTCGCGGGCCGCTCTGCGCTGCAGCCGCAGGACCTGGTCCTGACGATCCTCGGCATCCACCTGCGAGAGCCACGGGCGACCATCTGGTCCGGGGGCGCGGTGGCGCTGCTGGGCGAGCTCGGCTTCTCGACCGAGGCCGCGCGCGCCGCGCTCGCCCGGCTGGCGACGCGCGGGCTGCTGGAGCGCCACAAGGACGGACGGCTGGTCTTCTACGCGTTGACGACCCGCGCCGAGGAGCTGCTCAGCGACGGCGACCGCCGGATCTACAGCTTCGGCCGCACCGCCCCGACGAGCGACGTCTGGACCGTGGTCTGGCACGCGATGCCGGAGTCGCGGCGGGTCGCCCGCTCGCGGCTGGCCTCGCGCCTGCGGTTCCTCGGCTTCGGCTCCGTCCAGGACGGGACGTGGGTGGCCGCCCGCGACCGCGAGCCCGAGGCGCGCGCCGTGCTGCGCGACCTCGAGGTCGAGGAGTTCGCGTCGGTCTTCGTCGGGCGGCTGTCGCGCGACCTCTCCCCGGCCACCCTCATCGGCCAGGGATGGGACACCGACGCGGTCCGCGCCCAGTACGAGGCGTTCATCGCCGACTACCGCCGGTTCCGCGTCGCCCGCGAACGCGCGCGCCTGTCGCCGCAGCAGGCGTTCGCGATCCGGACGGTGATGTTCCATCGCTTCCGCGAGTTCCCGGCGACCGACCCCGAGCTCCCGCGCGAGGTCGATCCGGTGCGCGAGCTGCGCGACGAGGCGGTCGCCGTCTTCGACGACCTGCACGAGGGCCTGGCCGCGGCCGCGGACGACCACTTCCACGGCCTGGCGCAGCGGGGCTAGGCGGCACGCGCCGTCGTCGTGCCGTCTCGGTCGCCTGACGACCGGAACGTCACAACGGCGCATCTCCCGCCGTGGCCAGCCGGCGGTTGAGGCGGAAGCCGCCCAGCTCGCGCTCGAGCAGCGCGGCGACGGCCAGCACGAGGTCCTCGCGGAAGGCGGCGGCGGCGATCTGGACGCCGACGGGCAGGCCCTCCTCGGTCACCGCCGGGACCGACGCCGCGGGCAGGCCGGCGACGGCGTTGAGGTGGCAGAACTCGAACGCCTCGTAGCGCAGGTAGGCGTCGGCGGGGACGCCGGCCGGGGCCTCGCCGTGGCGGGGCGCGGGGCCGGAGGCGACCGGGCTGAGCAGCACGTCGTGCTCGGCGGCCAGCGCGCGCATCCGGGCGCGGAACGCGAACACCTGCTCCTGCAGCGCCAGGTAGGCCCCCGCCGTGACCGTCGGCGCTCCCGCCGCCCCGTCGAGCAGCGCCTGGAACTGCGGGTGATGCCGCCCGCCGGCCGCCGCCACGGCCTCGCGCATCCCCGCACCGCCGTCGGCTCCCGCGGCGGCGAAGAAGAGCGTGGTCGCCGTGTGCTCCCCGCCGACCCGCGGGGGCGCGATCTCCTCGACCTCGTGGCCGGCGTCGGCCAGCGCCGCGACCGCCGCGTGGACCGCCACCACCGTCCCCGGCGTCGGCGCGGGCGCGTCGGGGTGCCCGGCGTACCAGGCCACCCGCAGCGCCCGGCCGCCCAGCGCCGGCGGCTCGGCGAGCGGCGCGTCGACGGCGTAGGGGTCGACGCCGTCGGCGCCGGCGATCACCGGCAGCAGCAGGGTCAGGTCCTCGACGTGCCGCGCCATCGGCCCGACGCAGGTGAAGTCCATCGTGCCGGCCGCCCGGGTCGGGGGCCAGAGCCCCGTCTCCGGCGTGCGACCGGTCGTGGGACGGAGGCCGACGGTGCCGCAGTAGTGCGAGGGAACGCGGATCGACCCGCCGCCGTCGGTGCCGATCCCGACGATCGTGGCGTCCGCCCCCAGCAGCGCGCCCTCGCCCCCGCTCGATCCGCCGGGCGTCCGCGAGCGGTCGAGCGGATGGTCGCTGCGGCCGTGGAGCAGGTTGTCGGTCTCGAACGAGGACGACAGCTCGGGGACGTTCGTCTTCAGCAGCGGGATCGCCCCGGCGGCGCGCAGCCGGGCGACCACGGTCGCGTCGCGGTCGGCGACGTGGCCGCGGCGCGCCAGCGACCCGGCGGTCGTCGGCCAGCCGTCGACGTCGAGCACGTCCTTGATCGACACCGGCAGCCCGAGCAGCGGCCGGCGGTCGCCGGACCGGCGAGCCGCGTCCGCGCGCTCCGCCGCGGCCAGGACGGCCGCGTCGTCGCGGTGGACCACCGCGTGGACTCGGGCGTCCGCCGCGTCGACACGGGCCAGCACGTCGGCGACCAGCTCGCGGGCGCTGCAGGTCCCGCGAGCCATGCGGTCGAGCCAGGTGCGGGCCGACGGACGCCCGGCGCCCCCGTCCACGCCGCTCACCATCCCGCGCCCGCGAGGGCGGGGTCGACGGCCTCGCCAATCAACTGCATATCAGCGCGCATATATGCCGACCTTATCGCCCGACCCGTCGGCGTCAAGCCGCAAGAAAACTTGACGTATGGATAGTTCTGCGATGGAGTGCCCCCATGGCCACGTCGCACGACCCCCGGTTGGTGTCCGCCCTCGATCCCCTGACGCCCGACGAGATCCGGCGCGCGGCGGCGGTCGCCGCGACCGTCCCCGACGGCGCCGGCGACGCCGTCCGCGTCGTCTCCGTCTCGGTCGGGGAACCGGCCCGCGACGGCCACGAGGACGATCGCCGCTTCGCCGAGGTCGTCCTCCACGACCGCGACGCGGCCGTCACCCACGAGATCCGCGTCGACCTGCAGGCCGACGCGGTCCTGCACGCCGTCGAGGTGCCCGGCGTCCAGCCGCAGATGACCACCGAGGAGTTCCTCGCCGTCGAGCAGGCCGTTCGCGCCGCCCCCGCCTTCCGCCGCGCGCTCGCGCGACGCGGGATCGACGACCCGACGCTGGTCGACGTCGACCCCGTCTCCGCGGGCGCCTACGGCCGGCCCGAGGAGGAGGGCGGCCGCCGGCTGGCGCGCGTCCTGGCCTACGTCCGCCCCGAGCCGGGCGGCAACGCCTACGCCCGGCCGCTGGAGGGCGTCTTCGGGCTGGTCGACGTCGACCACGGCGAGCTCGTCCACTTCGAGGATCGCGACCCGGTGCCGCTGCCGGCCGAGCGCGGCGAGTACCGCGCCGACCGCACCGCCCTGCGGACCGACGTCCGCCCGATCCACATCAGCCAGCCCGAGGGCCCGAGCTTCACCGTCCACGGCCACGAGGTGCGGTGGCAGAAGTGGCGCCTGCGCGTCGGGTTCAGCACCCGCGAGGGGCTGGTCCTGCACCGGATCGGCTACGAGGACGGCGGGCGGCTGCGGCCGATCCTGCACCGCGCGTCCTACGCCGAGATGGTCGTGCCCTACGCGGACCCCGACCGCTTCTACCAGACGCCCCTCGACATCGGCGAGTTCAACATCGGGACGATGACGAACGCCCTGACGCTGGGATGCGACTGCCTGGGCGTCATCCACTACTTCGACGCCGCCTACAGCGACTCCCACGGCGAGCCCGTCGTGGTGCCGAACGCGATCTGCCTGCACGAGGAGGACGACGGGCTGCTGTGGAAGCACACCGACTTCCGCACCGGCCAGGTCGAGGTCCGCCGCGGCCGCCGGCTCGTCGTGTCGTCGATCGTCACCGTCGGGAACTACGAGTACGGCTTCTTCTGGTACTTCCACCAGGACGGTGCGATCTCGTCCGAGGTCAAGGCGACCGGGATCGTCGCCACCCAGGCCGTCGCCGACGGCGTCACGCCGACCTACGGCAAGCTCGTGGCCCCGAACCTGAGCGGGATCCACCACCAGCACGTCTTCTGCGTGCGCCTGGACTTCGCGCTCGACGGCGGCCGCAGCTCGGTGCTCGAGACCGAGACCGTGCCGGCGCCGGTGGGCCCCGACAACCCGCACGGCAACGCGTGGACGACCGTCTCGCGGCCGTTGCGGAGCGAGCTCGAGGCCCGTCGCGACATCGACATCACCACCGCTCGCGGCTGGACGGTCGTCAACCCCGACGTCCGCAACGCCGTCGGGCAGCCGGTGGGCTACCGGCTGGTGACCGGCGAGAACACCGTCCCGTTCTCGGCGCCCGGGTCGTCGGCGCGCCGACGCGCCGCGTTCATGGACCACCACCTGTGGGTCACCCGCCACGATCCCGCCGAGCGCTACCCGGCCGGCGAGTACCCCTACCAGCACCCGGGCGGCGACGGCCTGCCCCGCTGGGTCCAGGCCGACCGGCCGCTCGAGCGCGAGGACCTCGTCGTCTGGTACACGATGAACCACCACCACGTGCCCCGGCCCGAGGACTGGCCGGTGATGCCGGTCGCGCGGCTCGGGTTCATGCTCAAGCCGTGGGGGTTCTTCGACCGCAGCCCGGCGCTCGACGTCCCGCCGACGTCCCCCGGCGAGGGCAGCAGCCGGGCCGACCACGGCTGCTGCGACGCGGCATGACGCCGCCCGTCGGCCACGTCGCGGGGGTCCCGTTCGAGGAGCTGCTGCTGGCGTTCGCGCCGGCGCTGGCGGCCGTCGGCGGCGCGGCGCTGGCGACCGCGCGCGGCGCCGCCGGTCGCTGGCGGATCCCGCGGCGCCGACGGACGCGACGCTGACCGGCGCGATCGCCGGGGCCGGCGCGGTGCCGGCCGAGCGCCCGGGAGAGCCGCCCGCTCTCCCGCCGCAGAGGGGCACCGCGTCGACATTCTGCATATGACCGCGCTGGTATACCCGCTATAGTGGGGCGGTGTCTCGAGGGTGGGTCCCGACATGACGCGCCACGATCGGCGGGCGCCCGGAGCGACCGTCCGCAACGGTCCGCACGACCTCGGTGGCGCGCGCGGGCTGGGGCCGGTCGACGCGACCCCGGACGCAGCCGCGTACCCCGAGGGCTGGGAGGGACGCTGCCTCGGGCTGACGATCGGAACCATGGCCGCCGCGCTCTACGGCGTCGACGAGTGGCGCATGCGGATGGAGGGGCTGCCCGCGGCCGCCCAGTTCTCGATGGGGTACTACCGCCGATGGGCGTACAGCCTCGAGGCCTGCTTGGAGGCCCACGGCGTCCTCACCGCGGCGGAGATCCAGCGCAGGGCGACGGCCATCACCGAGGGCCACGAACCCGACGAGGACCGTCGCGATCCCGAGCTGCTGCAACGCGTCGAGGGCCTGCTGCGCGACGGCGGACCGCTCCTGCGCGAGCTCCCCGACCCGCCGCGCTTCGCCGTCGGGGACGTCGTGCGCACCCGGCGGATCGCCGTCGACGCGCTGGGCCGCTCGCACACCCGCCTGCCGGGATACGCCCAGGAGCGCGACGGCGTCGTCGACCGGGTGCACCCGCCGATGGCGCTGCCGGACGCCGCCGTCGTCGGCACCGACCGGGTCGAGCACCTCTACGCCGTCCGCTTCGACGCCGGCGAGATCTGGGCCGACGCCGAGCCGGGCCTGACCGTGTCGGCGGACCTGTTCGAGAGCTACCTGCAACCGGTGGAGGAGCGACCATGAGCGACAACGACGAGGTCGCGCTGCGGATGCGGGCGATCGAGGCCCTGCTGATCGAGAAGGGGATCCTGACCAGCGAGGTCGTCGATCGCGTCGCCTCGACCTACGAGCACGATGTCGGACCCCTGCGCGGCGCCCGGGTGGTCGCCCGCGCCTGGACCGACGAGGCGTTCCGCGCGCGCCTGCTGGAGGACGGCACGGCGGCGATGGCCGAGCTCGGCGTCGGCGGGTTCGTGGCCGAGCACGTGATCGTCGTCGAGAACACGCCCGACACGCACAACCTCGTCACCTGCACGCTCTGCTCGTGCTACCCGTGGGGCGTCCTCGGGCTTCCCCCCGCCTGGTACAAGAGCCCCGAGTACCGCGCCCGCGCGATCCGCGAGCCGCGGGCCGTCATCCGCGAGCTCGGGACCGAGCTGCCGGCCGAGACGCGGATCCGCGTCTGGGACTCCAGCGCCGAGGTCCGCTACCTGGTGCTGCCGATGCGCCCGGCCGGGACCGACGGGCTCGCCGAGGAGGACCTCGTCGGGCTGGTGACGCGCGACTCGATGATCGGCACCGGCCTGGCCGCGGAGCCGGTCGCATGAGCGCCGCCGACGCGATCCGGGCCGAGGCCACGCTGCCGCGCTCCAACGGCGAGCTCGTCTTCGAGGAGCCGTGGCAGGCCCGCGCGTTCTCGGTCGCCGTCGCGATGACCGAGGCCGGCCGCTGGGAGTGGGACGCCTTCCGCGACCGGCTGATCGCCGAGATCGGGGCCTGGGAGCGCGAGCGCGACGCCGCCGGCGCCGCGCCGGACGACGGCACCTGGAGCTACTACGCGCGCTGGACGGCGGCGCTCGAGGCGGCGCTCTGCGAGCACGGGCTGATCGACCCCGCCGAGCTCGACGCCGTGCAGGCCCGGATCGCCCACCAGCAGGCCCACGAGCACGACGACGATCACGACCACGGTGCGCTGCGCGACCGGGGCCTCTAGGCAGCCGATCCGGTTCAGGCGGGGATCGCGACGCTGGCGGTGCTGGTCACCGCCTGCGCGGTGCTGCTGAACTTGGACCGGTGACCCGCGGATCGAGCACCATGATCGGCGTGCCCGCCGACTTCACCCCCGGACGCGCCGTGACCGGGGGACGCGAGCTGGCCTGGCCGGCGCGCGTCCGCTGGCCGCTCGGCGACCGGCGCGCCCGGCCGGGGGTCAGCGCGTGAGCGCGGCGGGACCCTACGACGTGGTCGTGGTCGGGGCCGGGATCGTCGGCCTGGCGACCGCTCGCGAGCTGCTGGCCCGGCGGCCGGGCCTGCGGCTGGCCGTCGTCGATCGGGCCGCGCAGGTCGCCGCCCACCAGACCAGCCGCAACAGCGGCGTCATCCACGCGGGGATCTACTACGCGCCGGGCTCGCTGAAGGCGCGCCTGTGCGTCGACGGCGCGCGGCGGATGTACGCCTACTGCGAGCGCCGCGGGATCGCCACCGAGCGGGTCGGCAAGCTGGTGGTGGCCCTCGACGACGGCGACCTGCCCGGCCTGGCCGAGCTGGAGCGGCGGGCCGCCGTCAACGGCGTGCGGATCCGCCGCGTCGACGGCGACGGCCTGCGCGAGATCGAGCCGCACTGCACCGGCGTCGCCGCGCTGCACTCGCCCGACACGGGGATCGTCGACTTCGCCGTCGTCGCGCGCGCGCTGGCCGAGGACGTCCGGGGGGCCGGCGGCGAGCTGCTGCTGGGCCGCGAGATCCGCTCGATCGTCCGGCGCGCCCGCGGCCGGACGCTCGTCGACCAGCACGGCGAGGCGATCGAGACCGTCGCGCTGATCGGCTGCGCCGGCGGCTGGTCCGACCGCCTGGCCGTCGCCGACGGTGGTCCGCAGGACCCGCGGATCGTCCCGTTCCGCGGCGCCTACCTGCGGCTGCGGCCCGAGGCCCGGCACCTCGTCCGGGGCCTGATCTACCCGGTGCCGAACCCCGACCTGCCGTTCCTCGGCGTGCACCTGACCCGCCACGTCTCGGGCGACGTGCTGTTGGGGCCGACGGCGCTGCTCGTCGGCGCGCGCGACGCCTACGCGCTGCACCGCGTCCGCCGGCGCGACCTCGGGGCGACGCTCCGCTGGCCCGGGACCTGGCGGGTCGCCCGGCGGTTCTGGCGGCCGGCGCTGACCGAGCTGGCGACCGCGGCCAGCCGTCGCGCGTTCGTCCGCGGCTTCGCGCGCTACGTCCCGGAGCTGCGGGTGGCGGACGTGCAGCCCGGCTGGGCCGGCGTCCGGGCCCAGGCCCTCGCCCGCGACGGGCGGCTCGTCGACGACTTCGTGTTCGACGAGCGGCCGGGCGCGGTCCACGTCCGCAACGCGCCCTCGCCGGCCGCGACCTCGTCGCTGGCGATCGCCGACCTAATCGCCGACCGCGCCGAGGCCACGATGACCTGATCGCCGACCGGATCAGGTCATCGACCGCCGATGGCCGTCACCCGTCGCGCTCCGCCGGCTCGATCTCGAGCAGCCGGGCCCGCGAGTAGCCCGTCGGCGAGCGGTGCCCCGGGTCGGTGAGCCCTTCCGCGACGATCCGGCGGGCCTGGAGGATGCACGCGCTGATCGCCTCGTCGTCGAGCGCCAGGCCGTCGTCGCGCAGCGTCAGGGCGACGACGCCGTTCCACGCGCCGAAGAGGAAGCGCGACGCGAGATGAGGATCGACGTGCGGGCCCGCCTCGCCGAGCTCGACGGCGGCGGCGATCCGGTCGCGGAAGCCGTCGATGACCGCGGTCAGCCGCTCGGTGATCTCGCGGTCCTCGGCCTCCGTCGTGAAGGAGGGGCGGGACTCGACGCCGGCGAAGGCGATGAACCGGAACAGCCCCGGGTGCTCGAGGTGGAAGCGCAGGTAGGCGTCGCCCGCCGCCATCACCTGCTCGAGCGGCGAGGAGCTGGAGCGGTACGCGCGGGCGAGGTAGTCGGCGAAGAGGTCGACCGCGCGGGCGGCCACGGCCACGTAGAGGCCGTCCTTGTTGGCGAAGTGCCCGTAGATCGAGCCGACCGACACGTCGGCCTCCTCGGCGAGGCGCTCGACCGTGACGCCGTTGAACCCGTGGAGCATGAACGCCCGCTCGGCGGCCTCGATCAGCGCCGCGCGCGTGCGGGTTCGCCTCGTGGCCACCCGGCCGCTCGATGCAGGCGTCTTCACGTCGCAATCGTCCCAGATCGATCGCCGAGCCCGCTATTTGCAATGTTCCTCATAAATGAATGAGCTTGTAAATAGGAACGGGATCTGCCAGCCTGGTGCCCGGTCAAGACGAGGAGGAGGAGCACCGATGGCAGTTCCGCAGGAGACGGCAGACGTGGTGGTGATCGGCTCGAGGGTCGGCGGTTGCGCGGCGGCGATCCCGCTGGCCCGGGCGGGCAGGCGCGTGATCGCGCTGGACAAGATGAGCTTTCCGTCGGATCAGCTCTCGACCCACTTCCTCACGCCGACCGGCGTGACCGAGTTCGCGAAGATGGGCGCGCTGCGGCGGATCCTCGACGAGTGCGACCCGACCCGGGTGCACCACATCAACGTGGCGGCCGAGGGGATCGAGGCGCTGGAGCGCATGCGGCCCGGCGACACCGGCGTCGACTTCGGCGTCTGCATCCCGCGGGACCAGCTGGACGTGTGCCTCGTCGCGACGGCCAGGGAGCAGGGCGTCGACGTCCGCGAGAAGTCCGCCTTCCAGGCGCTGCACTGGCGCGCCGGACGGGTCAGCGGCGTGCGCTACCGCGATCCCGAGGGCCAGCTCCGGGACATCTCCTGCCGGCTGGTGATCGGCGCCGACGGCCGCCGCTCGACCGTCGCCGCCGCCGCTGGCGCCTCGCGGCCGTACCGGATGTCCCGCAACGGTCGCGGGCTCGTCTTCCGCTACGCGACCGACCCACGGGCGGGCGAGGGCGGCATCGAGACCGACACCTTCTACCAGTGGCGCGAGGGCGAGTCGTTCGGCCTGGTGTTCCCGATCGCCCCCAAGGGCCGGATGCTGGTGCTCTTCATGGGGCCGCGCGAGGAGGTCTCGGAGGCCCGCGCGGATGGCGAGGCCTACTGGCAGCGCAAGCTCGCGCAGCACGCCGGCCTGCGCGCGCGGGTCGCGGGCACCGACTGGACCGCGGCCTCGAAGATCCGCTCGACCGCCGACTGCACCGCGTTCTTCCGGGCGTCGTCCGGTCCCGGATGGTCGCTGGTCGGCGACGCCGCGCACTTCAAGGACCCGGTGACCGGCCAGGGCATGAGGGACGCGATGTGGATGGGCCGGACGCTCGCCGAGCGCGTGCTCCCCCACCTCGACGATCCGCTGGCCACCGACCGGGTGACCCGGGCGTGGGAGCGCCACCGCGACGAGCACTGCCTGCCCGCCTACCACTTCGCGAACCTCGACACGCGCGTCGAGCGGCAGTCCCCGGCGCTCTGCGAGCTCGTGCGCGACGCCGGCCGGACGACGGGCCCCGACCTGACCGACGTCTTCAGCCGCGCGCGCACGCCGCAGCAGATCGCCCCGCTGCCCCGCCTGATCAAGATGGTCGCCAAGGCGATGGTGAGCGGCGAGCGCCCCCGCAGGGAGACCATCGCGCGGGCGGTGCCCGAGCTGCGGACCGAGCTCGAGATCCGGCGGGAGCGCTGGCGCGGGCGGTTCCGCGAGACGCAGCTCGTCTTCGGCTCCGACCACCCGGATCCCGAGATGCCGACGCCGCCGGCGGTGCTGGCGATCGACGATCGCGACGCGCATGCCGGATCGACGGCGGCCGCGCCGGTGGGAGTGGCGGCATGACCCGGATCGCCGTCATCCAGCCCGCCCTGACGCTCGGGGCGGTCAGCGAGAACCTGGCGCGCGTCGAGGACCTGATCCGCGACGCGCACCGCGAGCACGCTCCGGACGTCATCCTGGCGCCGGAGGCCTGCACGTCGCCGAACGTGTTCGCGCGCGTGCTGCGGGACACCGCGCTGCCCGTCGACGGACAGGCCTTCCAGCTCCTGACGCGCCTGGCGAGGGAGCTGGACTGCGTGGTCGGCGGCGGCTTCCTGGCCGTCCGCGGCAAGCACGCCTACGGGACCTACGTGCTGGCGGAGCCGGACGGATCCGCGCACCTGCACGACAAGGACCAGCCGTCCGCGTGGGAGAGCAACTTCTACCGCGGAGGCGACGACGACGGCGTCGTCCGCAGCTCGACGCTCGGCGTCACGGTCGGGCTGGCCTCGGGCTGGGAGCTCGCGCGCTACCGGACCGCCAAGCGGGTCCGCGAGCGCGAGGCCCGCGTGGTGCTCGGCGGGATGTGCTGGCCGTCGATGCCGTCCAACTGGCCCGGCCCGCTCGGGACGTGGATGACGAGCGAGCACCAGCGCTGGTCGCGACAGCAGCGGGAGCTGCCCGGCCAGGTCGCCCGGATCACCGGAGTGCCGGTCGCGATGGCCGCGCACGTCGGGCCGATCGTCAGCGACACGCCGATGGTTCCCGGCCTGCCCTGGCCCACGACGATGCTCGGGGAGTCGCAGATCTGCGATCGCGATGGCACGGTCCTGGCGCGCCTGGCCCAGGAGGACGGCGAGGGCCACGTGGCCGCCGACGTCGACCTGTCGACTCCGCCCCGGCCGAGCGCCCCGCTGCGCGACCGGCTCTGGATCCCGGACATGACGAGGGTCGCCACCACCGGGATCGCCTGGCACGGGATGAACGCCCACGGCTCGATCTGGTACCGCTGGCGCCACGCCCGAAGGGGCTTCGGATGGCAGTCGCTGCCGACCGGCGACCTGCCCGACGAGATCCCCGCCGGCGAGCCCGCCACCGGACCGGTCGCGACCACGTTCCGCGGCTGAGGTCCGACATGGCCTACGTCATCACCGAGTCGTGCATCGGGCGCAAGGACGCCAGCTGCGCCGCCGTCTGCCCGGTGGACTGCATCCACCCGACCCCGGACGAGGACGGCTACGACGCCGCCGAGCAGCTCTTCATCGACCCGGAGGAGTGCATCGACTGCGACGCCTGCACGGAGTCCTGTCCGGTCGACGCGATCTTCAGCGAGGACCAGGTCCCCAGCGAGCTGCAGTCCTACGTCGGGAAGAATGCCGGGTACTACGCCTAGCCACCCGCCCGCACGACCCACCACATGCCCGAACCGATCCTCGTCCTCGGCGCCACCGGGCTACGGCATCGACGTCGCCGCCGTCCGCGCCCGCTACCCGAGGTCGCCTGGACCCCGTTCGCGGACTGGGCGCGCGCGGTCGCCGACGCCGCCCGCTGACGAGGCCGGCGGCTGACGCGCAGGCGGCGACGAGGTCGGTCCCGGTGCATCAGGAAGAGCGGACGCTGCGCTGCGCGCGAACGGTCCGCGAGCGCCCGCTCGCCCGGCTTCGGACGCGGACGACCACCCGGTAGCGGCCCCCGGGCAGGCGCCGCAGACGGCGACCGAGCGTGGTCCGCGGACGCGCCGTCGACAGCGAGAGCCGGCGGGCCGTTCTCCAGCGGCCGGCGGCCGTCCGCCGCGCGATCGCGACGCGGACGGTGGCCGGCGAGGAGACGCGCAGGCCGAGCCGCCGCGCCGACAGGCTGATGCGGGTGACGCGCGGTCGCGCCCGGCTCGCCCGCGGGGCCGGGGCGGCGGGCGCGGCCGTGGTGCAGGGCGCGTCCGGGATCCGGATGCTGCCGGGGGTGGCGATCCGATAGCGGCAGCCGCCGTCGGTGACGATCCGCACCGGCGACCCGGCGTAGCCGACCGACAGCCGGCTGCCCGACCGCCGGAAGCGCACCACGCGATCGGGCGGCGCGTCGAAGCGGTACCCGAACTCCCAGAGCCGGCCATGGGTCGCGACGGTGTCGTTGACCCAGCTCGTCGGGTGCTCGTCGACCGGCTCGAACAGGCCCCAGCGGATCGCGTTGCGCAGCTCGCGGCGCGGGGTCGCGGAGTCGTGGTAGCCGGTCGCGCGGTCGTAGCGGACGTCGACACCGGCCGCCCGCAGCGCCGCGGCGTAGTTGACCGACTGGGGCGCGATCACCAGGCTCTCGGCGGCCCAGTACGCCAGCATGTCCGGCCGCAGCGCCTCGGGCCCGAGCGTTCCGTCGCCGCTGGCCATGTAGACCCGCGTCTCGCGCAGGTTCGAGGCCAGCCGGACCGGGTCGTGGCCCCGCTCGTAGAAGCCGCCCGGCGGCCCCTCGACGGCCTGCAGATCGAGCGGCTCTCCGGCGTTCAGCTGGGTCATGGCGGACTGTGCCGAGCCGACGATCAGCGACGGATAGACGGCCAGGTCGACGAAGCCCGAGAGCACCACGACCGAGCCGAAGTACCCCGGCAGCCGGCCGCCCAGGTAGGCGGCGCCGAGCCCGCCCATCGAGACCCCGCCGATCGCGTGGTACCGCCGCTCGGGCCGGATCCGGTAGCGCTGGAGGACCTGCGGGATCACCTGGTCGAGCAGGTAGCTCTCCCAGGCGGGGCCTTCCCGGCGCCCCCCGTTCCACCAGTCGGTGTACCAGCCGCCGGCCCCCTCCGGCATCACGATGATCGCGTTCAGGCCGGCGGCCGTGCGCGCAATGTCGCCGCCGTTGGGGCTCGACCAGGCGCGGTAGTTGCTGTTCAGCCCCGACAGCAGCAGGAGCAGCGGATAGGCGCGGTTCGGGTCGTAGCCGTCGGGCAGCAGCACCTTCGCCCGCGGCGCCCCGGAGTAGCCGAGCCAGCGATCGGTCACCTCGCCGCCCCGCGCCGGGATCGTGATCTCCACCAGCTGGCTCGCGGACGCCGAGCCCGCGCCCGCGAGAGCCAGGCCGCAGGCCAAGAGCGCAGCCGTCCCCCACCGTCGACGTGCACGCCGCGCCCCACTCCCCATCGGGCCACCGTAACAGTCACGATCGAACATAACTGCCGATCTGCACATATCTC
This sequence comes from Patulibacter medicamentivorans, assembly GCF_000240225.1. Classification (GTDB taxonomy): domain Bacteria; phylum Actinomycetota; class Thermoleophilia; order Solirubrobacterales; family Solirubrobacteraceae; genus Patulibacter; species Patulibacter medicamentivorans. The sequence goes on along the minus strand of NZ_AGUD01000011.1, from coordinate 31,295 downwards.
GCCTCTCCCAACCGGCCGACCAGTCGACCAGTCGCTGTACTCTCCCGCAGACGACATTACAGTTCTTGTGCGCGCCGAGGCCGGGGCGGAGCTGCGGCGAGCGACCGGACCGCTGCTAGCCTCGACCGATGAGCTACCCGGCGCGGATCGCCGACTCCGGCGGCCTCGCCCCCGGTCGGCAGCGGTTCTCCCATCGGCAGGAGGAGGTGCTCGACACCGTCGAGGCCGTCTTCCGCCGCGAGGGCCTTCGCGGGGTCCGGATGGGCGACCTGGCGACCGAGGCCAACTGCTCGCGCAGCACGCTCTACGAGATCGCCCCCGGCAAGGAGCAGCTACTCCTCCTGGTGCTCGACCGGATGATGCGCCGGATCTCGCTCCGTGGCGCCACGGCGATCGACCAAGCTGACACCAACATGGACCGCATACGCGCGATGCTCGCCAGCGGCGCGCTGGACTTCGCCGACCTCGGCCCGCGGTTCCTCGACGGCGTCCGCAGCTACGCGCCGGCGCGGATGCTCCTCGACCACTGGATCGCCGTCTGCCGCGACACCCTCGAGGACCTGATCGACGACGCGATCGCCGAGCGCGAGATCCGCCCGGTCAACGGCCGCGTCGTCGCCGAGGTGATGTTCGCGTCGGTCCTGCGCTTCACCGACCCGGACTTCACCCGCACCAGCCGCGTCACCACCGCCGACGCGCTCAGCGGGATCGTCGACCTGCTGCTGGACGGCCTGCGGCCTCGCTGACGCTCGCCAGCGAGGCCCGCCGTCCGGTGGCGACCGAGGTCGCTGGTCAGGAGACGCGCTCGACGCTCAGGGAGCAGCCGATCTGCGAGCGGTTGGGCGCCGTCGGGGCGATGCGAACGCCGTTGCACTCGACCCGGGCCGACTCCCCGCCGCGGATCATCACGCCCGGATCCTCGTTGCGCGTGAAGCCCGCGCCGGCGGAGGACTGGTCGCGGAACCAGAAGGCCACGCCGCTGGCGCTGAACGCCGTGATCCGGGAGTTGAGCGACACGCGCTCCCCGTCGATCGCCCGCTCGAGCGAGTGGCGGGACTCGGCCCGGGCGCTGCAGACCCGCGCCGTCGTCGGGCACGTGACCTTGACCGCGCAGCCACGGTTGAACCAGCCGTCCACCCCGTCGGTCGCCCGGGCCCCGATCCACTGCGGGGTCGTGCACTCGCCGAGGGTGCCGTTGGTCAGGGCGGTCGTCGTGACCGTCGGCGAGCCGGAGTCGGCCGGGAAGGGCTGCGACGGATCGGGCTTGGGATCGGGCTTGGGATCGGTGGGGTCCGGCCGCGGGCCCGGCGTGGGCGGCGTGTCGCAGTCGTCGTCCGCGATCGTGACGTTGCCGTAGTCCCGGCGCGACCCGGCGCCGCGGGTGCGCTTGATGACCCGCACCCGCGCGGTCTCGGTGCCCTCGCAGACCGCGTCGTCGACGGCCGTGAACGAGACCGTCGCGATCATCGAGCGACCGCCACGGCGGATCTTCAGCTTCGACCGAGCGGGCTTCGTCCGGGCGGTGAAGTCGTCCGAGCGCTTCGCGGTCAGCCCGATCCCGTCGACCAGGAAGGTGCAGGGGGTGTACCCGCGCTCGCAGGTGAGCTTGACCCGGAGCGTGGCGGCCTGGCCCTCGGTGAGGGTCCAGTTGGCCACGCGGGTGGGACGGATCGCGTCGGAGTCGGCCGAGGCGATCGTTGGGAGGGCGGCGCCCGCCGACGCGATGGCGACGGCGAGGACGGCGAGCTTCGAGCGGGACGAGGTGATGGACATCAGGGGCCTCCAAGGGCAATCGGGAAGGACGATGCGGCCATCCTCGCGACGGGCCCATGAAGCCCACGTGAACCACCACCCCGCCCCGATCCGCGACCGGCCGGCGGGCCTCAGGCCGAGCGGCTAGTGACTGGCGAGGTACTTCTCCCACGTCACCAGCGGCGTGATCTGGGCCGCCGTCGACCGCGGGCGGTCGTTGCAGCCCCCGAGCCCGTCCTTGAGGAACTTGAACTCGAAGATCTGGCAGTTGCCGCCGTAGTTCGCGGTCACCGATCCCGGCGCGGTGTCGACGCCGTAGGCCGCCCACGACGCCTGGTAGTCGTTGATCGCGAGCGCGTGGATGTGCTGGTTGCCGGCGAACGATCCGGTGTGCCGGAACCAGGCCGCGAAGCCGACCTTGCGCAGCGCCGCGACCCGCTGGTTGTTGACCGTGTCGCTGACGTCCCGGCTGCGGATGTCGATCGCGCCGCCGCCGGAGTGCGTCTCGGCCGAGGCGGACGCGCAGCCGCTGCCGCAGTAGCTGCCCTGGATGACCGTCATCGACGCGCCGGGGGCCAGGCGGTCGGCCTCGAGGAACATCGCCTTCGTCCGCGCGTTGACCGTCTCGCCGTCGACCGTGGTGCGGCCGCCGACGTCGTAGGCGTTGACGAGCCTGAAGCGGCCGGGAGCGAGCGCCTGCAGCTCCTGGAGGCCGGGCAGCCCGTTGTTCGTCCAGATGTCGTTCTCGCCGCGGGAGCGCTCGAACCGCCCCCAGCCGGCGACGATGGCGGTGCCGAAGTAGCCGTCGATCGTCGTGCTGGCCGGCAGGAACCCCTCCGCGACCAGCGCCCGCTTGACGATCTTGACGTCGTCGGCCGCCCCGTCCGTCGTGACCCGGTCGCTGCGCGCCGGGTCGAGCGTCGCCGCCCGGACGACCGCGGCCATGTCGACCGTCGGCAGCGTGCCCGGCGGCGGACACGGCATGTCCGGCGGGCACGCCGCCTGCGCCGCGGGCGCGCCCCCGAACGACACGACGGCGGCGACGACTCCGCCGCTGACCAGCTTCCACAGCTTCATGCTGCTGCCCCTTCCCCCTCGTAGGACGGCGGCCAACCACGGCCGGACGCCCACCCTAGCGCCGCCGACCGGCCACGTCCACGCGCGTGTCTGGATCGGGCTCAGGCCGAACGGTCCGCGATCGCGAGCACCACGAGCATCTCCTGCTTCGCCTCGTGGATGTGCTCGATACTGCTCGCCCGGGCGCGCTCGGGGTCGCCGGCGGCGATCGCGTCGAGGATCCGGCGGTGGTGCTCGACGGTGCTGGCGACGACCAGCTCGAAGCGCGCGGTGTCGAACGGCGTGAACATCGCCGCCCGGGCGTCCTCGACCGCCTGCCGCAGCCAGCGGTTGCCGGCGGCGTCGGCGACGGCCAGGTGGAAGGCGTTGTCGGCGGCGCGAAAGCGCCTCGCGGTGAGCCCGGACCCGAGGTCCTCGATCGCCCGCTCGAGCTGCGCCAGGTGCGCGTCGGTCCGCCGCCCGGCCGCGAGCTCGGCGGCCGTCGACTCGCAGGCGATGCGGAACTCGAAGATCTCCTCCAGCTCGCTGCGCAGCGCGCGGTGCTCGGCGTCGCCGATGCCGATCGTCCCGGCGGCGATCACCAGCGTGCCGCCGCCCGAGCCCCGCCGCTCCCGATTCAGCAGCCCGGCCTCCTCGAGGTCGCGCAGGGCGGCCCGCAGCGTCATCCGCGAGACCCCCAGCTGGACCGCGAACTCGCGCTCGGGCGGGAGCTGGTCGCCCGGCAGGAAGCGGCCGAGCTCGATCGCCCTCGTCACCTGCGCGACAACCACCTCGGCGGCGCTCGGGATCGACACCGGCCCGAGCATCCGCACGCGATCGACGGCGTTCGACATCGCGGCCTCAGCGTCCGACCAGGGCGAGTGCCCCTTCGAAGGCCGCCCGCACCTCTGCCTCCGACCACGGCCGGGGCGACTGGGTGATGAAGAAGTCCGCCATCGCGTGCCTGGTGAGATCGTCGAGGTCGCTGCGGACGGCCAGCGAGCCGAGCACCGGGAAGTCCAGCTCGCGCAGCAGCTCGCGCACGGCGCGGACCGCGCGCCCGCCGTCGGCGCTCCCGTCCGGCGGGACCCCGAGCGCATCGGCGACCCGCTCCAGCTGCTCCGGGACGACCTGCCGCTCGCGCTCCAGCGTCTCCACCAGCACCAGCCCCACCGTGAGGCCGTGCGGAGCTCCGGTCCGGCTCCCGATCGCCTGCGCCAGCGAGTGCTCCGCGGCGCAGTCCGAGATGTTCATCGTCAGCCCGGCGAGCAGGCTGGCGCAGGCCATCTCCGAGCGTGCCGCCGCGTCGGAGCCGTCGCGGTAGGCCGCGACGAGCGAGCGCCCTCCGAGCCGGATCGCCTCCAGCGCGATCGCGTCGCCGATCGGCGTCCGCGTCCGCGCGACCATCCCGGCGATCGCCTGCGCGATCGCGTCGATCCCGCTGAACGCCGTCGTCGCCGGCGGCGTCGAGTGGGTCAGGAGCGGATCGACGATCGCGTGCTCGGCGCGCAGGTTCGGGCTCGCGATCCCGGCCTTGGTCCCCGAGTGGTCGTCGAAGACGACGGCGCCGCCCGAGACCTCCGAGCCCGTGCCCGCGGTCGTCGGCATCGCGATCAGCGGCACGTCGGCGGGCGGGACGGCACGGTCGGAGGCCAGGAAGCCGGCGAACGTCAGGCCCTGCTGCGCGCACAGCCGGGCGGCCTTGGCGGTGTCGATCACCGAGCCGCCGCCGATCGCCACGACGACGCCGGCGCCGCTCGCGCGCAACCCGGCGGCGGCGCGGTCGACGTCCGCCCCGCGCGGCTCGCCGGCGCCCTTCGGGCTGCGGAAGACCTCGATCCCGGTGGCGGCGAGCGCGTCCAGCGCGTCGCGGACCGCCGGGTTGACCTGCTCGAGGCCGTCGTCCACCACGATCAGCGCGCTGCCGGCGCCGATCTCGCGGACGATCTCGGGCAGCTCGTTCGCGACGCCGTCGCCGAACCGGATCCGGACCGGGAGGTGGTTGCCGAACGGCGGGATGATCTGCGGCATCGCTCAGGCCTCCGTCGCGTGGAAGACGTTCTCGGCCTCGACGACGGGGCGCTCGACGAGGACCCGCGAGCGGGCGCGGTCGGCGGCGGCCGCGACCAGGTCGGCGATCGTCGTGTCCAGCTCCAGCTCCTCGGGGTGCCACTGCACGCCGAGCGCGTGGCGCATCCGCGGCCACTCCACGGCCTCGACGAGCCCGTCCTCGGCGCGCGCCGCGACCCGGCCGTCCTCGCCCACCCGGTCGATCCCCTGGTGGTGGTGCGAGTTGACCGTGATCGGCCCCGGGCCGTCGACGGCCAGCGACGATCCGGGCTCGACCACGACCGCGTGGCGGGTCGACTCCCCCAGGCTGCCGGGCAGCGGACGGTGCTCGGCGAACCCGGCGTCCGTGATGTGCTGGTGCAAGGTGCCTCCGGTCGCGACGTTGAGGATCTGCAGGCCGCGGCAGATGCCCAGGACCGGCAGGTCCCAGGCGAACGCGGCCCGGACGAGCGCGATCTCGAACGCGTCGCGCAGCGGGACCGTGGCCTCGGTCCGCGTCGCCGCCGGCTGCCCGTAGGACGCGGGATCGAGGTCGGCGCCGCCGATCAGCAGCAGGCCGTCGAGCCAGGCGCCGTGCGACTCGATCTGGGCCTCGGCGAGCGGCTCCGGGACGAGCACGACGGGCGTGCCGCCGGCGCGTCGCACGGCGCTCAGGTAGGTGCCGGCGACGACGGCGGCCTGCTGGTCCCAGAAGCTCCAGGCGGCCTGCTCCCATGCGGCGCAGATGCCGATCAGCGGCCGGCGCCGCGCGTCAGAGCCGCTCATAGCCGCGGACCCTCTCCCAGTCGGTGACGGCCGCTCGGGCGGCCTCGATCTCGATCTCCCCGGCGCGCGCGTAGTGGGCGACGATCTCGGGGCCGAAGGCCTGCGCCGCAACCTCGCTGGCACGGAACGCGGCCACCGCGTCGTCGAGCGTGGCCGGCAGCCGCGGGGCGCTCGACGCGTAGGCGTTGCCCTCGGTGGCCGGCTCCGGCACCAGTCCCTCGTCGATCCCGCGGAGGCCGGCGGCGATCATCGCGGCCAGCGCCAGGTAGGGGTTGACGTCGCCGCCGGGGGCGCGATGCTCGATCCGCAGCGAGCCGCCGTCGCCGACGACCCGCAGCGCGCAGGTGCGGTTGTCGCGCCCCCAGGCGATCGCGGTCGGGGCGAAGGAGTGGCCCGCGAAGCGCTTGTACGAGTTGACGTTGGGGGCCAGGAGCAGCGTCAGCTCGCGCGTGTACGCCAGCTGGCCGGCGAGGAACCCGTCGAAGGTCCGCCGGTCGCGGGCGAACAGCGGGCCCTCGGCGTCGGCGAGCGACAGGTGCAGGTGGCACGAGTTGCCCTCGCGCTCGTCCCACTTGGCCATGAAGGTCGCCGAGACGCCCTCCTGCGCGGCGATCTCCTTGACCGCGTGCTTGAAGATCGAGTGGCCGTCGGCGGCGTCGAGCGGCGCCGAGTGGCGGAAGTTGATCTCGAACTGGCCGAGATTCGCCTCGCCCTTGACGGACTCCAGCGCCAGGCCGGAGCGCGGCATCTCGGCGGCCAGCCGGTCGAGCAGCGGGGCGCCGGCGCGCAGCCCCAGCAGCGAGTAGTCGACGTTGTGGTCGCTGACCGGCGTCAGGTCGTGGTAGTGGCGCCGGCGAGCCTCGGCGTAGCTCTCGCGATGGACGATGAACTCCAGCTCGGTCGCGGTGCTGGCGGTCCAGCCGCGCTCCGCCAGGCGCTCGACCTGCCGTCGCAGGATCTGCCGGGGCGACGGGAGCACCGGATCGCCGCCGGGCCAGACCGCGTCGGCGACGCAGATCGCGGTCCGCGGCCGCCAGGCGGCCAGCCGCAGGGAGGCGAGGTCGGGGATCAGCGAGAAGTCGCCGTGGCCGGTCTCCCAGCTGCTCGTCGAGAGCCCCTCCTGGGGCGCCATCTCGACGTCGACGCTGAGCAGGTAGCTGCAGGCGCCGGCGCCGTGGTCGAGGACGTCGGAGACGAAGTAGGGGGCGCCGAGCTGCTTGCCCTGGAGCCGGCCCTGCATGTCGACGAAGGCGAGCAGGACCTGGTCGACCTCGCCCGAGGCGACCAGCGAGCGGAGCTGGTCCGGCGCGAGACGACCCGGGAGCGCGTGCGCGCGCGGGTCGTCGCCGCTCATCCGTTGCCTCCGGCCGAGACGGCGGCCACGCTCCCCCGCTCGCGGGCGATCCGCTCGGCGTACCCGGACTCGCGCAGCGCCGCCACCGGGTCGGCCACGCCCCCGGCGGCCACGCGCACCCGGCCGCAGAGGTCGCGGACGTCGCGGCGGAAGGCGTCCAGGAGCAGCTCGTGGGCCCCGAGCACGTCGCCGTCGGCCTGCGCGGCCGCCAGCGCGTCGCGGTCGACGAGCAGCGCCTTCGCGTAGGCCTCCTGAACGTTGACGACCGAGAGCGTCATCGCCTCGACCTTGGCCTCGACGTTGTGCGCCTGGTCGATCGTCAGGCGCGGCAGCTCGGTGCCCAGCTCGACGAAGATGGCGAACAGCTCGAACGGGTTCACCGAGCCGACGATCAGGTCGTCGTCGGCGTAGCGGCGGCCGTTGAAGTGGAAGCCGCCGAGGCGGCCCTCGGCGGCCAGGATCGCGACGATCTGCTCGATGTTGGCCCCGTGGAGGTGATGGCCGATGTCGACCAGCACCGCCGCCCGCTCCCCCAGCCGCTGGCAGAAGAGCAGCGCCGAGCCCCAGTCGGCGAGGTCCGTCGCGTAGAAGGCCGGCTCGAACGGCTTGTACTCGAGCAGCAGCTGCTGCTCGGGGGGCAGCTCCGCGTAGACCTCCTGGAGGCACTCGAGGATCCGCTCGCGACGGTCGCGGAGGTCGTCCTGCCCGACGTAGTTGACGCCATCCGCGAGCCACAGCGACTGGGCGGTCGACCCGAGCTCGGTGGCGATCCGCACGCACTCCACCAGGTGCGCGACGGCGCGCTGGCGCACCGCGCGATCCGGGTTGGCGATCGAGCCCAGCTTGTACTCGGGCTCCTGGAAGAGGTTCGGGTTGACCGCGCCGATCCGCAGGCCGTGCGACTCGGCGTGGCGGCGCAGCGCCGCGACGTCGTCGACCCGGTCCCACGGGAAGTGCAGCGCGACCGCCGGGGCCGCCGCCGTCAGCCGGTGGACCTCGGCGGCGTCGTCGATCCGCTCGAACGGGTCGCGCGGGCAGCCCGGCTGCGAGAACGTGGCGAAGCGGGTCCCCGAGTCGCCGTACCCCCACGAGGGAGTCTCGATCTCGAGTCGCGAGAGCTGCTGCTCGACCTCAGCGCTGGTCCTGGCCAACTTTCAAGTCCTTTCGAACGATCGGGACGGGCGTGAACGAGTCCCGCTGCTGGCGCAGCCTAACAAGAATTTGAAACGCTTCATAGTGCCGCCGCCGGCGTGGCGATCGAGCCGGGCCGCCCGGGCCGCCCGCGCTCGGGGCAGATGCCGCTCCGGCAGCAAGTATCGTTGGCCGAAATGAGGCGTCGGACCATCCTCGACGTCGCCGAGCGCGCCGGCGTCTCCGTCGGCACCGTGTCGAACGCGCTCAACCGACCCGAGATCGTCGCCGAGAAGACGCTCGCGTCGATCCAGGCGGCGATCGACGAGCTGCACTTCGTGCCGAGCGCCGCGGCCCGCCAGATGACCGGGGCCCGGAACCCCGCGATCGGGCTGATCGTCCTCGACATCGGCAACCCGTTCTTCGCCGAGGTCTACCGGGGGGTCGAGGACGTCGCCGGCGAGGCCGGGTACGTCGTCGTGGTCTGCAGCTTCGCCGGCGACCCCGCGCACGAGCGCCGCCAGCTGCGGCAGCTCGAGGAGCAGCGGGTGGCCGGGATCCTCGCGACGCGGGTCGGCAAGGGCAACTCGCGCGTCTACGGCCGGATGCGCAAGACCGGCACGCCGGTGGTCATGCTCGACCAGCGCAGCGCCAGCAAGGACCAGTGCAGCGTCTCCGTGGACGACGTCGCCGGCGGCCGGCTCGCCGGCGAGCACCTGTGCGAGCTGGGGCACCGGCGCCTGGCGCTCGTCAACGGCCCGCGCGACTGGAGCCAGTGCGCCGACCGGCGCACGGGCTTCCTGGCCGCCGCCGAGGCCGCCGGAGCGCAGCTGCTCGCCGGCGCCGACATCGAGGCCGAGCAGATGACGATCGACGCCGGCGAGGAGGCCGCCCGGAAGCTGCTCGCCGGCGAGCAGCTTCCGACCGGCATCTTCTGCGCCAACGACCTGCTGGCGCTCGGCGTCGAGCACGCGCTGATCGCGGCGGGCCATCGAGTCCCCGAGGACTTCGCGATCGTCGGCTACGACGACGTCGCCTTCGCCACGATGGCGTTCGTGCCGCTGACGTCGGTGCGCCAGCCCGCCTACGAGCTCGGCCGGCGGGCGGCGGAGCAGCTGCTGGACGAGGCGGACGACGAGAAGCACAAGCACGAGCGGGTGGTCTTCGCGCCCGAGCTGGTGGTCCGCGCGTCGACCGGGGCGGCGATCGACGCGGCGCCGGATCGCTCCCCGATCCGGGCCTAGCCGCGCTCGGATCCGACGCTCCGGCGCCGCCGTCGCGCCATCGCCTGAAGCGTTTCAATGCCTGCTACCCTGCGCAGGCACGGGATGACCTTGGAGCTGCCCTACCGGTGGGACGCGAGGTGGGTGTGGCTGGGCGACACCGGCCACCGGCCCGGCCTCATGGCCGGCGCGGTCGACCTCGCCGTCCACGACCGCTTCGTCCTCCTGCGGCGGGCCTTCGACCTGGCCGAGGTGCCCGGCGCGGCGCCGCTGCGGGCGGTCGCCAACTCGCGGCTCGTGGTCTGGGTGAACGGCCACGAGGTGGCCCGCGGGCCGATCCGCGCCGACGCTCGCAGCACCCGCTGCGAGCTGGTCGACGCGGCCGGGCGCCTGCGCCCGGGCCGCAACGCGATCGCGATCCTCGCCCGGTACTACGGGACCCCGACCTCGTGGTGGCTGCCGTCGCCGGTGACCCTCGGCCTCGGCGGAGCGGCGGTGGCGGCCGAGCTGCGGCTCTCGGGCGATCGGGTGATCGCGACCGACGAGCGCTGGCGGGCGCTGGCCGGGGACGCCTGGACGCCGGGGCCGCGCTCGTTCGAGGACGGCACCGGGTTCCCGCGCGAGATGGTCGACGCGCGACAGCTCCCCGCAGGCTGGACCGCGCCCGACTTCGACGACGCCGCGTGGCCGCGCGCCACGCCGATCGACCCGCGCAACGACGGCTACCTCGGCATCCTCGAGCCGCCCAGCGACCCGTACGGCCCGCTGCCGCCGCGACCGATCCCCCAGCTCTCCGGCGACGTCCGCCGGCCGGTCGCGGCGGCGCTGTCAGCGGCCGCCACCGTTCCGGCGACGGCCGCCGACGACCCGGTCGCACAGGTGATCGCCGACCAGCGGACCGCGGCGGCCTCGCGGCGCGTCGCGCTGGCCGCCGACGGGTCCGTCGAGGTCCCCGGCGGCACGCACCTGGTCGCCCTCGACTTCGGCGAGACCGTCGCCGGGATGCTGCGGCTCGGCGTCGAGGCGCCGGCGGGGACCCGGATCGACATCGCGCTGGGCGAGGAGGTCGACGACGCCGGGCTGCTCGTGCCCGCGTTCGCCCACGCCGGCCTGCGCTACGTCGCCCGCGGCGACGACGACGACCACGAGTCCTTCGACCCGCTGGGGGGCCGTCACGCGGTCGCGGCGATCCGCGCCGAGGGGCCGGTGCGCCTGCGGGTCGCGGTCCGCGAGCGGCTGTTCCCGCGGGCCCGCGGCTCGTCGACGCCGTTCCGCTGCAGCGACGAGCTGCTGAACGAGGTCTTCGCGATCGGGCTGCGCACGGTCGAGCTCTGCTCGCAGGACGCCTACATCGACTGCCCGACCCGCGAGGCTCGCGCCTGGACCGGGGACTTCGTCGTCCACCAGTCGGTGCACCTGGCGACGGCCGGGGACTGGTCGCTGGCGCGCTGGCACCCGGTCCTCGCCGACGCGCCGCGCAGCGACGGGATGCTGCCGATGGCGGTCTGCTCGAACCTGGGCGGCGGCCCGCTCGAGGGCAGCTACATCCCCGACTGGGCGCTGCACTGGATCCGCGCCGTCCACAACCTGATGCGCTACGCCGGAGACCGCGACCTGGTGGCGTCGCTGCTGGCCAGCTGCGAGCGCGTGCTGCGCTGGTTCCTCCCCTACCGCGGCCCGGACGGGCTGCTCGCCGAGGTCCCGGGATGGGTGCTGATCGACTGGAGCGCGGTCCCGGTGGCCGGCACGAGCGCGGCGCTGAACGCGCTCTGGGCGCGCGGGCTGCGCGACTTCGAGGAGCTGGCGGAGTGGCTCGGCGACGGCCACCGCGCGTCGTGGGCGCGCGGCCTGCGCCGCGACGTGGCCACCGGGTTCGAGGTCTTCTGGGACCCGAGACGGGCGCTCTACCGCGACCACCGCGTGGCCGGCAGCGTGCGCCCGGCGGCGAGCCGTCACGCCAACGCGGCCGCGATCTGCGCCGGGATCGTGCCCGCCGCGCGGCTGCCCGGGCTGGCCTCGATCCTGGCCGACCGCCGCCACCTGGCGCACTCGGCCCCCGCCTTCGAGCGGCTGGGCAGCGGCCACCTGGAAGCCGGGGCCGACCTCGTCGCCCACGGCAACCCGGAGCCGACCTGGGACCAGGAGACACGGATCCTCGAGGCGCAGCCGTTCTTCCGCTACGTCGTCCACGACGCGCTGGCGGAGGCCGGCCGCGCCGACCTCGTCGCCGACGCCTGCCGCGACTGGGGCGCCTTCGTGCGGGCGGGCGAGCGCAGCTGGCCGGAGACGTGGGTCGGCGGCTCGCACTGCCACGGCTGGAGCGCGACCCCGACCCGCGACCTGATCGTCCACACCCTGGGCGTGCAACCGGCCGAGCCGGGCTTCGCCCGCGCCCGCGTCGCCCCGGCGCTGGGCGACCTGGCGTGGGCCGAGGGCACGGCGCCGACGCCCCGCGGTCCGCTGCGGGTGCGGGCCGACGCCGGCAGCGGACGGCTCGCGATCGACAGCCCGGTCCCGCTCGACGTCGCGTGGGGCGGCGCGCGACGGCAGCTGGGGCCGGGCCGGCACGAGCTGTCGGCGGCTACCAGCTGACGGGCAGCGCGAGCGCGCGGTAGACGCCGACGTCGGCGCTCTCGAGCGGCAGGCGCTCCACCGGCTCGGCGAGTCGCAACGTCGGGAAGCGGCGGGCGAGCCCGGCCAGCGCCACCTGCAGCTCGACCCGCGCCAGGTGCTGGCCGAGGCACTTGTGGATGCCGTGCCCGAACGCGAGGTGCCCGCGTGCGCCGCGGTCGGGCCGCAGCTCGTCGGGCTCGGCGAACCGGGCGGGATCGCGGTTCGCCGTCAGCAGCGACACCGTGACCCGCTCGCCGGCGCGGATCGTCACGCCGTCCAGCTCGACGTCCTCGCTGGCGACGCGGGTGAAGCTCTGCTCGACGATCGACAGGTGGCGCAGCAGCTCCTCGCTCCACTCCTCGATCAGCGCCGGGTCGGCGCAGAGGGACCGCCAGGCGTCGCGGTCGCGCAGCAGCGCCAGGGTCCCGAGCGCGATCGCGTTGGCCGTCGTCTCGTGGCCGGTGATGAACAGCTCCATCGCCATCCCGGCCAGCTCGCGGTCGTCCAGGTCGTCCCCGTGGGCCAGGTCGGTCAGCAGGTCGTCCCGGGGATCGGCGTGCTTGCGGGCGACGACCTCGCGCACGTAGTCGGCGAAGTCGCGGAAGGCCGCGGCCGTCCGCTCGGGCGTCGCGGCGGAATCGAGCATCACCTCGGTCGGGTGCAGGAACCGGTGCTCGTCGCTCGCCGGCACCCCGAGCAGCTCGCAGATCACCCGCGACGGGATCGCCAGCGCGAACGCGGGGCGCAGGTCCGCCGGCGGGCCCGATCGCTCGATCGCATCCAGCAGGTCGGCGACGATCGCCTCGATCCGGGCCCGCCGCTCGGCGACCCGCCCCGGGGTGAAGCGCGCCGCGACCGCGCGCCGCAGACGGGTGTGGTCGGGTGGTTCCTTGAGGCTGACGAAGCCGTCGTCGAGCCCGCCGATCGCCTCGTCGAAGGTCGCCTGGGTGGCGGAGTCGCCGACCGGCTGCGCCATCACCACCGCGAGCCGGCGGTCCGCGACCACGCGGCGCGCCGCGTCGTAGGACGTCACGAGCCAGCCGACCTGCCCGTCGGCGTAGTGCAGGCGCCGCACCGCGCCGGCGGCCGCCAGGGCGGCCAGCGCAGCCGGCGGATCGAAGAGGCCCTCCCGCCCGAGCGGCAGGACGACGGGCGCCGTCGCGGTGGTCGTGGGCTGCTGGCGCCCCATCTCACCCTCGCTCGACGCGGACCATCCGCCCGCCCAGGACCCACTCGGCGACGTAGATCCGCCCGGCGGCGTCGACCGCCAGCCCGTGGGGGCTGTTGAAGCTCCCGGGCCGCAGCTCGGGGCGCACGGTGCGCCCGTCGGCGTCGAGGGCGTTCGGCCACCCCGGGCGCGCGGTGGCCCGCGGGTCGTCGCCGATCCGCTCGACGACGCGATCGTCGCGGTCGAGGATCGTCAGCCGGGCGCCCAGCTCGGCGACGACCAGGTCGTCGCCGCGGACCGCCAGCCCGCTCGGCGCGCGCAGGCCCTCGACGATCGCTCGCAGGAAGTTGCCGTCGAGGTCGTAGACGACGATCCGGTCGTTGCCGCGATCGGTCACGTAGAGCTGCGGGTCGTCCGGCCGGCGGCGGTCGATCAGCAGCCCGTGGGGGCAATCGAACCGGCCGGCGCCCTCGACGCCGCTGAGCGTGCGCAGCAGCTCGCCCTCGCGCGTGACGCGGTGGACCAGCTCGGCGCCGTAGCCGTCGGCGACCCAGACCGAGCCGTCGCCGGCGTCGTCGACCACGACGGTCGTCGGCCGGTAGGTCTCGCCGGCGTCGTAGGCCGGCCAGCCCGGGGTCGGCAGCTCGGCGATCCGGTTGCCGGCCAGGTCGAAGGCCACGACCCGGCCGTGGACGCGGGACAGCACGGCGTCGTGGACGCCCTCGGCGTCGCGGGCGAACGTGATGCCGGGGTCGGCGACCCACAGCTCCTCCGCCCCGGCGGGACCGGCGAGCGTCAGCCCGTGCCCCTCGTGGAGGTCGCTGGCCCACTCCTCCGCGAACCGGCCGTCGGCGTCGAGCGACCAGAAGCGATCGCCGCCGGAGCGGAAGCCGACGAGCCGCTGGTCGGCGGTGACGGCGAGGTCGTGGTGGGCCCAGGCGTCGTCGCCGTAGAGCGCGGCGTCGGGCGCGACCCAGTCCTCTCGCCAGGTCATCGCCCGACCATGCCGTGCGGGTCGATCACGTACTTGCAGGCGGCGCCCCGGTCGAAGTCGCCGTAGCCCCGCGACGCGTCGTCGAGCCCGATCACCGTCGCGTTGACCGCGCTGGCGATCTGGGCGCGATCGTTGAGGATCATCTGCATCAGGCCGTGGTGGTAGCGCATCACCGGGCACTGGCCGGTGGCGAAGCTGTGCGACTTCGCCCACCCGAGCCCGATCCGGATCGACAGCGATCCCTCCTTCGCGGCGTCGTCGACGGCGCCGGGATCTCCGGTGACGTAGAGGCCCGGGATGCCGAGCTTGCCGGCCGCCCGGGTCACGTCCATGATCGAGTTGAGGACGGTGGCCGGCGCCTCGTGGCCGGCGTCGCCCCCGTGCCCGCGCGCCTCGAAGCCGACCGCGTCGATCGCCGCGTCGACCTCGGGCACGCCGAGGATCTGCTCGATCTGGTCCTTCGGGTCGCCCGCCGAGACGTCGATCGTCTCGCAGCCGAAGCTGCGCGCCTGCGCCAGCCGCTCGGGGATCAGGTCGCCGACGATCACCACCGCCGCGCCGAGCAGCTGCGCCGAGTGGGCGGCCGCGAGGCCGACCGGCCCGGCGCCGGCGACGTAGACGGTCGAGCCCGAGGTGACGCCCGCCGTCACCGCCCCGTGGTACCCGGTGGGGAAGATGTCGGAGAGCATCGTCAGGTCGAGGATCTTCTCCAGCGCCTGCTCCCGGTCGGGGAACCTGAGCAGGTTCCAGTCGGCGTAGGGCACCACCGCGTACTCGGCCTGGCCGCCGACCCAACCGCCCATGTCGACGTAGCCGTAGGCGGATCCGGGACGATCGGGGTTGACGTTCAGGCAGACGCCCGTGTCGCCGGTCTTGCAGCGGCGACAGCGGCCGCAGGCGATGTTGAACGGGACCGAGCAGAGGTCGCCGACCTGGACGAACTCGACGTCCGGGCCGACCTCGATCACCTCGCCGGTGATCTCGTGGCCGAGGATCAGGCCCTCGGGGGCGGTCGTGCGACCGCGGACCATGTGCTGGTCGGAGCCGCAGATGTTGGTCGTGACGCACTTGACGATCGCCGCGTGCGGCAGCTTGCGGCCGACGTTGGCCGGGTGGACCCCGGGACCGTCCCGCAGCTCGAAGCTGGGGAAGTCGATGCTCCGGACCTCGACCTTGCCCGGCTCGACGTAGGCGACGCCGCGGTTATCCGGCATGGACCTTCCTCTCGATCTCGTGCTCGCCGGTCGCCGACCCAGCGAGCGCCAGTCCGCTCTCCGGGTCGAAGAACTGCAGCCGGCTGGTGTCGATCGCCAGCTCGACCTCGTCGCCGGGGGCGAGCGGACGCCGGGGAGCGAGCGCGGCGGTGAACAGCGCGCGCTCGTCGACGAGCAGCTGCTCGTCGCCGGCCTGCTCGACGTCGACGGCACCCTCGACGTCGACGCGGGGAGCGTCGACCGGGAAGATCGCGTGGAGCTCGTCGCCGAGGTTCTCGACCACCTCGAGGCGCACCGCGAGGCGCGGGGCGGCGTCGTCGGCGAGCTCCGCCAGCTCGAACGCGGAGGGGCGGATGCCGACGACCACCGTCGCGCCGTCGGTCAGCCGGGCGTGCGCGGGGACCGGGATCGCATGGCCCCCGAAGCGCAGCGATCCGCCGCGCACCTCGGCCTCGACCAGGTTGATCGTCGGGCTGCCGATGAACGCGGCGACGAACAGGTTCCGTGGCTCGTGGAACAGCTCCTGCGGCGTGCCGACCTGTTGCAGCCTGCCGTCGCGCAGCACCGCGACCCGCTGGCCGAGCGTCATCGCCTCGGTCTGGTCGTGGGTCACGTAGATCGTCGTGACGCCGAGCCGCTCGTGCAGCCGGGCGAGCTCGGAGCGCATCGCGATCCGCAGCTTCGCGTCGAGGTTCGAGAGCGGCTCGTCCATCAGGAAGGCGGCGGGCTCGCGGACCATCGCCCGGCCCATCGCCACCCGCTGCCGCTGGCCGCCGGACAGCTGCCCCGGCGTGCGCGACTCGAGCTCCTTCAGCCGCAGCATCCGCATGACCTCGTCGACGCGCTCGATGCGCTCCGCCTTCGGCACCTTGCGCAGCTTCAGGGCGAAGTGCAGGTTCTCGGCGACGGTCATCTGCGGGTAGAGCGCGTAGCTCTGGAACACCATCGCGATGTCGCGCTCCTTCGGGGGCGCGTTGGTGGCGTCGGCGTCGTCGATCAGGATCTGCCCGGAGCTGACGTCCTCGATCCCGGCGATCATCCGCAGCAGCGTCGACTTGCCGCAGCCGGACGGGCCGACCAGGACCAGGAACTCGCCGTCGGCGATCTCCAGCGAGATCTGGTCGACCGCGGCGGCCTTGGACTTGGGGAAGGCCTTGGTCACTTCGCGCAGCTGGATCGAGCCCATGGCGTCTCCCTCGAGGTAGCGGTGGTCGTGTCGCCCGTGCGGGCGTCGAAGAGCGGGTGCGAGCGGCTCACTTCAGCGCTCCGGTGGTCAGGCCCCGGGCCAGGTCGCGCTGGAAGAAGAAGAAGATCAGCAGCGGCGGGATCATCGACATCATCAGGCCCGCGGAGACGATCCCCAGGCTTTGGTCGAAGTGGCCCTGGAACTGGCCGATCCCGACCATCATCGTGCGCTCCGGCTCGCGCTGGAGCAGCACCAGCGAGTAGAGGAACTCGTTCCACAGGAACAGGAAGTTGAGCGTCATCAACGTCAGCAGCCCCGGCCGGACGAGCGGCAGCACCACCGACCAGAGCGTGCGCAGCGGACCGGCGCCGTCGAGCATCGCCGCCTTCAGCAGCTCGCCGGGGACCGCGCGCATGAACGACGCCAGCAGGAAGATGCTGAACGGCAGCTGGAGCGCGGCGTAGGCCAGGATCAGCCCGAGCCGGTTGTTCAGCAGGTTGACGTCGAGGATCGCCTTGAAGATCGGGATCACGATCGCCGCCGGCGGCAGCGCCATCAGCGCCGCCACGATCGCCAGCGTCGTGCGCCGCAGCGGGAACTCGAAGTGGACCAGCGCATAGGCCGCGAGGCAGGAGAGCACCGTCAGCAGCAGCACCGCCGGCACCACGACCAGCAGCGAGTTCAGCGCCAGCCGGCCGATGTCCATCTCGGAGAACGCCCGCTGGACGTTGTCGAACGTCAGCTCGTGCGGCAGCCCGCCGGGCGCGCGGCGGTAGTCCTCGGACGTGCGCAGCGCCGTCGAGAGCAGGAAGAAGAGCGGGTAGATCGTCGAGGCCGCGAGCGTCGCGAAGATCAGCCAGACCGCCACCCGCCTGCCGCGGCGCCCGATCCGGGCGGCGCTCCCCGGCGCCCAGCGCGCCCGTCCCGCCACCGTCTGCGTGCTCATCGGATCGCCTTCCTGCGTCCGCGCAGGAGCGCCACGGCCAGACCGGACACCGAGCCGATCACCACCACGAGCGCGACCGCGACGGCGCTGGCGTAGCCGAGGTTCCCGTTGTCGAACGCCTCTTGGTACAGGTAGAAGTCGACGGTCGCCGTCGCGAATCCCGGTCCACCCTCGGTCAGGGTGTAGATCAGGGGGAAGAACGACGTGAACGAGAGGATCACGATGATGATCGCCCAGAACTGGATCACCGGGCGCATCTGCCAGAAGATCACGTGACGCTGGATCTGCCAGCGCGATGCGCCGTCGACGCGGGCGGCGTCCTCCAGCTCGCCGTCGAGGTTCGAGAGCGCGCTGAGGAAGATCAGGACCCCGATCCCGAGCGTCCACCAGATCACGATCACGATCACGACCGGCAGCGCGATCCCCGGCTCGTTGGTCCACTCGCGCGCCAGCCCGCCGAGCCCGATCGCCCGCAGCAGCCCGTTGAAGGGCCCGTTGGGATCGAGGAACATCCCGTAGTACACGCCGATCACGACCGGCGACAGGACCACCGGCAGGAAGAAGGCGAAGCGGAAGAAGCGCCAGCCCGGGATCTTGCGGTGCAGGCCCCAGGCCAGGCTGTAGGGGACCGCGATCCAGATCGGCAGGACCGCGATGATGATCAGGTTGTGGGTCAGCGCCTGCGTGAAGCGGTCGTCGCTCAGCAGGTCCTTGAAGTTGTCGAGCCCGATCCACTTCGGGTCGGAGAAGCCGTCCCAGTCGGTGAACGCCAGGCGCACCGCGTCGGCGGCCGGGAACACCATCAGCCACGCGAGCAGCGCCAGCGCCGGCGCCAGCAGGAACAGCGGCGTGGCCCGTGCCGCGGCGCGGCGCAGGCGGGTGCCCCGGGCGGGCCCGCGCACCTGCGCGGGCCCGCCGACGGACGGGGTATCCGGGGAAGCGGTCATCGGGTTCGTGGACCGGGCCCGGCTACCGGTTGACCTTGTCGAACGTCGCCTGGACCGCCTTCAGCATGTCCTCCAGCGACCGGCGGCCCTGGAGCACCTCCTTCGCCTCCGTGTTCATCGTCTGCGTGACCTGGCTGGGGACCAGCACGTCGGTCGCGATGAACGTCGGCTTGTCGCGGTACCAGTCGCGGATCTGACGGGCCTGGGGCGGCGCGTCGGCCGGCAGCGGCACGTCCTTGCGGCTGGGCAGCTCGCCGGTCAGGTCGAAGAGCATCCGGGTCGCCTCCTTGCCCGCCATGAAGTCGATGTACGCCCAGGCGGCGTCCTTGTTCTTGGCGAACTTCGGGATCGACCAGCTCCACTCGGGCTGCATCGACACGTACTTGCTGCCCGGCGGAAGGAACATCCCGACGTTCTCCTGGCCGAGCGCCTTGTTGAAGTCGCCCCAGTAGGCGGTGTTCGTCGAGCCGCCGAGGACCATCGCGCCCTTGCCGTCGGCGAAGCGCAGGTAGCCGTCGTTGAAGAACGGCGTGGTGAAGCGGTCCTTCTCGAACAGCCCGGCCTTCTGCATCATCAGCTCGGGCTCGAAGGTCCTGGCGACGGCCGGATCGGTGAAGGGCAGCTTGCCCTCGGCGAGCGCGATCGCCTGCTCCTTGGTGTTGACCGTCGGCCACGCCATGTGCCACCACCACTGCGACTCGTAGCCCTCCTTGTTGCCGCCGGTGAACGGCTGGATGCCGGCCGCCTTCAGCTTCAGGCCCGCGTCCCGGAGGTCCTCCCAGCTCTTCGGCTGGAAGTCGGTCGGCAGGCCGGCCTTCCGGAAGAGCTTCTTGTTGAAATAGAACATGAAGTCGGTCTGGGCGATCGGCACGCCGTAGTGCGGGCCCTCGACCTGGTAGCCCGGCGTCACGGTCTCCCAGCCGGTCAGCTGCTCCTGCTGCTCCGGCGTGATCCGGTCGTTCAGCTCCTCCAGCCCCTTCTGGAACTGTCGGAGGCTGCCGGCGTTCGGCATCATCATCACGTCCGGCCCCTGGCGTCCGGTGAACGCCGCCTGCTGCAGCGCCGCGTACTCGCCGAACGGCTGCGCCACGTGCTCGACCTCGACGTTCGGGTACTTCCGCTTGAACGCCTCGTCGAGCTTCGGGACCGCCTTCGTGTAGCTCGGGAACGACTTGTAGAAGACGTCCCAGACGACGATCTTGCCCTTGACCGTCGCCGGGTTCGGCGGACCGGCCGAGCCACCGCCACCGCCCTGGTCCCCGTCGGACCCTCCGCAGCCGCTGGCGAACGCTCCCAGCGCGCCGACGAGCGCCAACGTACAGACCAGCTTGAGCCAGTTCCTCATGTCCTCTCCTCCATTCGAGTGACCCTCATCCGACTTCGGTGCACGGCAGGTCGAGCAGCTGGGCGATCCGGCGGACGTCCTCGGCGCGGTGGCCGACGCCGAGCGCGACGTGATGCGTCGGCCCTTCGGCGCACCACGCCTCGAAGAACTCGGCCGGCGGCTTCGAGAACCGCAGGCGCGAGTTGGTGTTGCCGATCCGGAACGTCGCGCCGGGGACCGACTCGCCCTCGGCGACCAGCAGCTTCAGGCGGCCGTCGGCCGTCTGCGTGCAGCCGACGATCGTGATCGGGCCGTAGCGCACGCGGCACTCGACCGAGAGCCCGTTGCCCCGCTTGCCGTGGTAGAGCTTGAGATTGCGCAGCGTCGGCCGGCCCTCGGCGATCGCGACGTGCGCCGGGCCGTCGTGGCCCATCAGCGTGAACTGCTCGTCGAAGTCCAGCGCGTAGAACTCGGTGTACGAGCCGCCGGCGCCGAGCCGGTCGAGGATCAGCTGGGCGACGTTGGTCTTCAGGTCGCCTTCGCCGGCGGTCGGGATCCCGCGCGCGGTCAGCAGCGAGTTGCCGACGATCACGCCGGCGCCGAGGCGCTCGGACTCGTTGCCGTCGAGGCCGCGGTAGTAGTAGGTCAGGGCGTCCAGCTCGAAGTCCGCGACGAGCCGGTCGAGGCCGACCGCGACCCGCGCGCTCCAGTCGAGCGCGGCGTCGTCGATCGGCGCGGCGATCGGGTCGGTCGAGGGATCGGCCCAGTCGAACTCCGCGCGGATCTGCTCGAGCTTGGCGGCGACCGCGGCCGGCTCGGCAGCGTCGACCCGGGTCGCGAGGTCGTCGATCTCGAGCACCTCGACGTGGGCGCCGAGGTCGGCGTGGAAGGCCGTGAAGTCCGAGTACATGTCGAGCATGCCCGCGTAGACGTGGCCCAGGAACCCGAGCCGCGAGCGGCGCAGCGACCGCACCACGCCGGCGGCCCGCACCCACGAGCCGATCCGGCCCCAGGCGCGCGCGTCGCCCTCGATCGTGCCGGCGACCGTGTCGTAGGGGATCCGGCAGCGCACGCAGGCGCCGGCGATCTCCGGCACGCAGCAGGCGGCGCAGTTGGCCAGCCACTCGGCCGTGTCGGTGTCCTCGTAGTCCAGGCTCGGCGTCGGCTGCAGCGCGGCGAGCAGGACCGGCACCCCGGCCCGCTGCAGCGTCGGGATCACCTGCGACGAGGTCGCGTAGGTGACGGCATGGCAGACGACCAGGTCGACCCCGGCCGCGGCGAAGGCGTCGCCGGCCGCGCGGGCGCCCTCGGCGTCGTCGACGAGGCCGGCCGAGACGACCTCGGCGCCGAGCTCGCGGACGCGCTCCTCGACCCGCCGCTGATAGCCCTCGCAGCGCTCGCGCAGGCCCTCGAACTGGGGCCAGTACGCGGCCAGGCCGATGCCGAAGACGCCGACCTTCGCCGGCTCCGACGTCACCTTCATGCCGCCTCCTCGCGGTCCGCTCGGCCGGCCGCCAGCGTCACCGGGCCGAACAGCCCCGATCGCGTCTGGCCGTCGAAGACGTAGTGGGTGGGACTGACCGCATCGAGATGCGGCCCCAACGTGTTCAGCACGAGGACCTCCAGGACCGATCCGGGACCGGCCGAGAGCTCGAACCGGTAGGGCGAGCAGACGCGGACCCCGACGCGCTCGCCGTCGACGAGCAGCTCGGCGGTGCCGCGCACGACCCCCAGGTCGAGCCGCAGCCGACCGGCCGGGACGTCGTCGCCGAGCGTGCGCCGGTAGCGCACGCCGCCGCTGTGGCTGGCGAGCCCCTGGGCCTGCCAATCGCCGAGCTCGACCATCCCGACGCCGGTCGCGAAGCGGAGGGGACCGGCGAGCACGCCGCCTCCGCGCAACCCGGGCGCCGGCTCGATCGCCAGCTCGACGCTCCGCGGGCCGCGATCGCCGTCCGGCAGCTCGACCAGGCACGGCGCCCCGGGGGCCGACGGGCCGAGCGCGACCGGGTCGCCGGCGACCCGCAGCCCGAGCAGGCGGCAGCCGCCCGCCAGCGCGACCTGCAGCCGCCGCGCGCCGGGTGGCGCCGTCACGCGGAAGCGCTGCGTCGGGCTCTCGGCCGCGATCCGGGCGTCGATCGAGGTTCCGGCGTCCGCCCCCGCGCGCTCCGGCTCCAGCCAGACCGCGTCCGGCAGCGGGTGCGGCCGCTTCCAGAGGTGGGTGTGGACCAGGTCGCCCGACTGGATGTACTGGCCGTCGCGGGCGTTGATCAGGCCGGCCGGCGCCCGCCGGATCTCGACCGGGACGGCGACGCCGTCACGCTCGCCGCTCCAGTCGCGCCCCGAGTGCAGGCGCACCTGCCCCGCCACGGTCTCGACGACCACGTCGACCTGCGCGGCCGGGCTGGCGTGACCGACGTCGTCGACCTCGACCCGCAGCTCGTGCCGGCCCGCGGCGAGGCGGTCGCCGAGGTCGTAGTACGCGAGCTCGTCGCGCGGCCCCTCGATCTCGGCCTTGTACCCGGCGTGGCGGCCCAGCTCGTGGCCGTCGAGCAGCACCCGGCAGGGACCGCTGGCGCCGACGAGCGCCTGCCCGCCGATCGGGTCGGCGTCGAGCTCGATCGCGCCGGTGAACGCGACGACGGAGCGCGCCCGGGCGGGGCCGGCGGTCCGGATCCAGTCGGGGATCAGCGAGCCCTCGAGGTCGGCGACGAAGGTGAAGCTGGCCCGCAGGTCGAGCGACTCGTCGGCGACCAGCCGCAGGTCGAGCACCGTCGGGCCCGCGGGCAGGGCGACCCGGGCGTGCGCCAGGTAGCCCGCGTCGACCAGCTCCACCGGCCGGCCGTCGAGCCACGCCGACGTGGTCGCCGCGCCGCCGATCACCAGGTGGGCCTCGGCCGCCGCCGCGGCGTGCAGCACGGTGCGGACGTGCACCGCCTGGCCGCGCTCGACCTGCCCGAAGCGCAGGAACTCCTCCGGCACCCGGCCGCTCGGCCCGAGCGCGTGACGGTGGAGCGGGTCCTTGCGGATCCCGCGCGAGGGCGACCAGACGGCGTCCCTCCAGCCGCCGTCCCGCGGCTCCTCGCCGGGCGCCGGCAGCACGTCCGGCGCCGCCGGACCGGTCCAGCGGGCGCGCGCGCCGAAGGTCGCGTGGGCCGGGAGCGAGCGGCCGTCGTCCTCGTGCTCGAGCGTCCACGCCTCGACCGGCAGCTCGGCCGGCGGCGCGTCCAGGTCGCCCCACCGATCCTCCAGCGTCGACTCGATCTGGACCTCCCAGCGGCCGTCGAGGGCGACGGGCTCGGCGAAGCGGGGCTCGGCCGCGGGAAGCTCCTCCGAGCGGCCCCAGACCAGCAGCGCGGCCGGCCCGTCGTCGAACGGAACCCGGACCTTGACCCCGTCCTTCGTCGGCTCGGCCTCCAGCTGCCGGCGGCGCCCCGAGAAGGGCTCCCACAGCTGCGGCGCGCCCTCGACCCCGGAGACGACGATCTCGCGCTCGCGGGCCCAGCGGGACGGCTCGAAGTCGATGTCGACGACGAGCCAGTCGAAGGCCGGATCGGCGTCCTTCGCGGCCTTCCCGACCCGGCTCGCGCGCGGGAACACGGCCGGGACGAACAGCACGACCTGCTCGCCGTCGCGGCGGCAGAGGGTCGGGACGTCGGCGCGCACGCTGGCGGGCGCGGCGGCGAGCGCGTCGACCAGGTCCTCGGGGCGGTCGACCTGCCGCGCGACGCCGCGCGCGAAGCGCTGGCGCAGGGCCTCGACCGGCGCGTCGTCCTCGGCGACGCCCGCGGCCGACGCGGGCAGCGGCCCGACGGCGACGAGGTCCCCGCCGGCGTCGACGAACTCGACGAGGCGGCGGGCGGTGGCGGCCTCGATCGCGACGCAGGCCGGCAGGATCACGGTCCGGTAGCGCTCGCCGCGGTGCGCGAGCGTCCCGTCGCCGGCCTCGGCGGCCGCGACGGTGTCGTCGTCGAGCACGTCGAAGTCGCGGCAGAGCTCGTTGAGGACGCCGGGCGCGGTGTCGAACCAGGTCATCCGCCCCGTGATCCGGTGGTAGGCCTCGCAGGCCTCGCGGCCCGCCGCAGCGACCTGGCCGTCCGGGGTCAGCGCCGCCTGCGCCGTCGCCGACGGGAACAGCACCGCGACGTCGCACGCGTGGGTCCCCCAGGAGAGGACGCTGCAGAGGCGGGCGACCGCCCGCGCGAACTCCAGGTGGTGGCGCCAGTAGGGCTGGCGCCAGTCGGTCGCCGGCGGGGCCCACTCCCACCAGCCGTGGTGCGTCGAGTAGTAGGTGGCGTGCGGGTCGTAGAGGTTCGCCCCGGCCCCGATCCACGGCAGCAGCCAGTCGAAGGTCTCCTCCAGCGTGCCGCCCCAGCCGCTCGAGTGGAAGGACTCGATCCAGACGCGCTCGCGGCCGTAGGCATGGGCCAGCGACGAGTGGATCTTGGCGTCGCCGTGGTGGTCGGATCCGGGGGCGCTGAACCAGCGGTGGGTCCGCAGGTAGTCGCCGTAGAGCCGGCTCGACCCCGCCGGATCGCCGTCGCGGGCACCGTAGTCCTGGTCGAACGCGGACAGCATCCCGTGGCGCTCGTGCCAGTCGTGGAGCGGCACGAAGAACGCGTCCTCGGCGAGCTTCCCGCGCACGTGGTGGAAGTCCCGGCGCACGCGCCCGCTCTCGGGCGTGAGGTCGTCCCAGAGCTCGGCCAGTCGCGGAAGCAGGTCGTAGCCGGCGATCTGGCGGAAGCGCTCGGGGAAGCCCGGCGACCAGTTCTGGATCGGCGGCAGCTCGTCCTGGAACGAGCCGACGATGACGTTCCCCAGGTACTGCGGCACGCGCTGCTCGTAGCCCTCGAACGCGACCCGGATCAGCTGGTCGCAGGCCCCGCGGGAGAGGAAGTCCAGTCCGCGCGGGACGGTGTAGAAGAGCATCAGGCGGCCGCTGCCCTCGGCCGACGCGACGCCCCCGGCCGGCGCGACCGGGCGGATCGTCCCGTCGCGCTCGACGAGGGCCGCGGCGACGACGGTGCCGGCCGGCGGGCACTCGACCGCGCCGCGCCCGTCGACGTCGACGACCGCCCGCTCCAGCACCAGGCCGGTCGCGCTCGGGTCCTCGGCGATCACCTCGCCGAGCAGGTTGGCGCCGCCGTGCCCGATCTGGTCGTAGAGCCAGAGCGAGACGCCAAGCTCCTCGGCGTCGCGGCAGACGCCCTCGAAGATCGTCCACCACCGCTCCGAGAAGAGCGCCGGGTCGTCCCGGCTCTTGCCCATCTCCGACACGGTTGGCAGCAGGTTCATCACGACCAGGTTCGGCGCGCCGCCGGCGACCAGCCGCTCCATCTGCCAGCGCAGGCGGGCCGGATCCAGCCGCTCGCCGCTCCACCACCAGATCGGCGTCGGGAAGAAGCTGCGGCCGGGGTCCCGGAAGCGCTCGAGCAGCGGCGTCATGCCGCTCCTCCTCGATCGGCGACGAGCCTCATCGTCCTACCAGGCGACCGGCAGGGCTTCGACGCCGTACATCTGGTGCTCGCCGCCGAGGAAGCGGATCTCGGCCAGCGGCACCGCCAGGTCGAGGTTCGGGAACCGCTCGATCAGGCCGCGGAGCGCGACCTCCAGCTCGAGCCGGGCGAGGTGCTGCCCGATGCACATGTGGCGGCCGTGGCCGAACGCGAGGTGGCCGGCGGCGTTGCGGCCGAGGTCGAGCTCGTCGGGGTCGGGGAACTTCCCGGGATCGCGGTTGGCCGCGGGGATCGAGACGACGACCGTCTCTCCCGCCCTGATGACGACGTCGCCCAGCTCCACGTCCTCCGACGCGGTCCGCGCGAAGCTGCCCAGCTGCAGGATCGAGAGGTAGCGGAGCAGTTCCTCGACGGCGTTCCCGACCTGCGAGGGGTCCGCGCGCAGGCGCTCCCAGCGGGCACGGTCGCCGAGCAGGGCGAGCACGCCGAGCGAGAGCTGGGCGGCGGTCGTCTCGTGCCCGGCCTCGAACAGCTGGCGGGCGAGCCCGACGATCTCGTCCTCGGACAGCTCGCCCTGCTCGACGAGGTCGCTGAGGATGTCCGGACGCGGCGACGCGCGCTTCTCCGCGACGACCTGGCGGCAGTAGTCGTAGAAGGCGACGAGCGCGTCGCGCTTCTGCCCGGCGTCGAGGTGCGGATCGGCCAGCACCGCGCTCGGGCGCTCGAACCGCTCCCGGTCCTCCGGCGAGACGCCGAGCTGCTGGCAGATGCTGAACGACGAGACCGGCAGCGCGAACGCGGTGACCAGGTCGATCGGCCCGCCGGCCGCCGCCATCGCGTCGAGCCGGTCGCCGACGATCCGCTCGATCGCCTGCTGCTGCTCGCGGACGGCGCGGACCGTGAAGTACCTGGCGGCGGCCTTGCGGATCCTCGTGTGCTGCGGCGGGTGCAGCCGGATCAGGACGCCCTCGCTCTCCGGCATGCTGGTGTCGATCCGCTCGATCTCCTCGAGCATCTCCGGGTCCCCGTGCGGCAGGGTGACCGGATCGACGCGGAAGCGGTTGTCGACCAGCAGCGCGCGGCCCAGCGCGTAGCTGGTCACCAGCCACCCGGCGCGTCCGTCGGAGAAGCGCAGCCGCGAGATCGGCGCCCGCTCGGCCAGCGCGCGCAGCGCCGGCGGCGGATCGAGCACGCCGGCGCGCTCGATCGGGTGGTCGACGGGCTCCGTCACGGTCGTTCCCCGCTTGCACTCCATCGCAGTCCTTCCTCCGTCGTGGGCCGAGATCACCAGGTCACCGGCAGTCGCTTGACGCCGAAGGTGACCTCGTCGTCGCCCGAGAGGACCACGTCCTCGTCGCGCGCGATCGCCAGGCGCGGGAAGCGCTCGAGCAGCCTGGCGATGCCGACCCGCAGCTCGAGCCGGGCCAGGTGCTGGCCGCTGCACACGTGCACGCCGTGCCCGAAGCCGACCTGGCCCTTGCCGCCGCGCTCGATGTCGAGCAGGTCGGGATGGCGGAAGCGCCGGCCGTCGCGGTTGGCGCCGAGCAGCGAGACCGAGACCCACGCACCCTGCTCGATCACGACGCCGTCGAGCTCGACGTCGTCGGTCGCGGTGCGCGTGAGCGTGCCGACGTTGAAGACGGTCAGGTAGCGCATCAGCTCCTCCACCGCCGGCTTCATCAACGTCAGGTCGCCGCGCAGCAGGTCGAGCTGATCCTCGTGGGTGAGCAGGGCGAAGACGCCGGTCGCGAGCATCGACTCGGTCGTCTCGACCCCGGCGACGAACAGCAGCACCAGCAGGCCGACGATCTCCTCGTCGTCCAGGACGCCGCCCTCGACGATGTCGGAGATCAGGTCGTCCCCCGGCTCGCGGCGCTTGCGGGCCACGACCTCGTCCAGGTAGGCCCGGAACTCGCGCGTGGCCGCGATCACCTCGTCGGCCGTCAGCGCGGGGTTGCGGTTGGTTTCGCCGATCAGCTCCAGCATCGGGATGTCCTGCTCCGGGACGCCGAGCAGCGCGCACTGGCTGCGGAACGAGATCGGGGCGGCGAACGTCCGCACCAGATCCGCGGGCTGCGCGGAGGCCGCGAGGTCGTCCAGGCAGCGAGCGACGATCTCCTCGACCTCGGCCTCGAACCGCTCGACGCTGCGCAGCGCGAACCGCGGGGTGATGGCCTGGCGGAAGCGGGCGTGCTCCGGGGGATCCATGGTCAGCATGTCGCCGCGCAGCAGGCCCTCCTCGCGCATCATCGCGATGATCGCGTCGTGCTTGGCGGGCTCGACCGTGTGCAGCGGCGGGATCTCGCGCAGCGAGAAGCGCGGGTCGTTGAGGACCGAGCGGGCCGCGTCGTAGCCGGTGACCAGCCAGCCGACCTCGCCCCCCTTGAACCGCAGCCGGTGGAGCGTCTCGCCGCTGCGCAGCAGCTTCTCGAGCTCCGCGGGCGGGTCGAAGATCCGCTCTCGCACCATCGAGAGGGTGATCGCATCGGGCGTCGAGGCAGCGGCCTCTCGTGCGG
Organism: Patulibacter medicamentivorans; assembly: GCF_000240225.1. Lineage (GTDB taxonomy): Bacteria > Actinomycetota > Thermoleophilia > Solirubrobacterales > Solirubrobacteraceae > Patulibacter > Patulibacter medicamentivorans. The sequence continues at coordinate 3,583 of NZ_AGUD01000011.1, read as the reverse complement.
TTCCCGTCATCGTGAGCGACCATATTGCAACGTTTCAATTTGGTCAAGTCTGCGAGCCAAACTGGCTTCCAGGCGTCCGCCGGGAACGACGAAGGCCTCCCCGCGGCGTGATGCCGCGGGGAGGCCGGTCTGCCGCGCGATGGGGTCGACGACTCGCCGGGCGTCGCGCGACGCCCGGCGAGTCGCTGCGTCAGCAGGTGGGGTAGCTCGGGGTGGCCATCGTCCCCGGGTACAGGTGGGCGGCGATCCGCTCGAAGACCTGCGTCCAGACCTTCACCGTGGAGGACTGGAAGTTCCCCAGGACGGCGATCGCGGCGCCGCTGGTCGGCTCGTAGAACGCCGAGCCCTCGTAGCCGGCGATCGAGCCGCCGTGGCCGATCCAGCTGCCGAGGCTCGAGAGGCCGAGCCCGTAGCCCCACTGGGTGGGACCCTCGTAGGTGTACGGCATCGGGCACCACTGCTTGCGCAGCGCGTTGGTGCTGGCGTTGAGCAGCTGGCCCTGGCCCAGCGCCTTGACGTACTTCTCCATGTCGCCGACCGTCGAGATGATCGCCCCGGCGGTCCAGACCAGGTTCGGGTTCCAAGCGGTCAGGTCCTGGGTGACGCCGGGGAACAGGTACCCGGTGACGTACCCCGTGGCGTACGGCGACGGCATCGCGTAGATCGGGCTGGTGTTCGCCGCGGTCGGGAACTTCGTGTTCGTCAGGCCGAGCGGGGTGATCACGTCGTTGGTGATCACCGTCGCGGCGTCCTGGCCGGTCACCGCCTGGAGGATGAAGCCGAGCAGGACGTAGTTCGTCTCGCTGTACTCGGTCTTCGCGCCGGGCGCGAAGCGCGGCGGGTGGGACGGGTCGCGGAGGATCGTGAGGACTCGCTGCGGATCGAAGTCCACCCACGGGGTCAGGCCGACCTGCAGCTTCAGCGCCGCGTCCTGCTGGTAGTCGTAGACGCCCGACCGCATCCCGAGCAGCTGCTTGACCGTGATCTGGCTCCCGTTCGGGATCCCGGTCACGAACTGGTCGAGCTTGTCGTCGAGCGACAGGTTGCCCAGCTCGACCTGCTTGAGGATCGCGGTCGCGGTGAAGGTCTTGGTGATGCTGCCGATCCGGAAGTGGTCGGCGAGCGTCAGCGGCACCTTCGGCGCCGACGAGCGGTCGCCGTAGGCCTTCTCGTAGTCGCCGGCCGGACCGCTGATCTTGATCGACATCCCGCCGACGTTGTTCTCGGTCACCGCCTGCTGGACGGTGGCGTCGACGAACGCCTGGTCGGCCGCCGACAGCGGCGCGGCCTGCGCCGGCACCGCCAGGGTGACCGCAGCCAGGACCGCCGTGAGGGACGCTCCGGCTACGGCGAGCAGGGAGCTGCGGGCGCGGGGACCGGGGGCCGTGGCCCCCGGCATTGGCGAACGACCAGCGCGACGATCCTGGTCGAGCGCGGGCGGGGCACCGGCGATCCGCTGGCGCCCGAGCGAACGGGCGATCGGCTTCAGCATGATTCTCCTCCGTTGAACGTCAACGACGTTGTCTCTGGACGTCGCGACTGTATTGAAGCGTTACAATTTGGTCAAGTCTTAATACCGAACCGCGCGAGGAGGGCCGTCGCGAGCCGGATCGGACCGTCACGGCGCGACGACGAGGAAGCCCTCCCTGAGGGCGACCGCGCCGGCGGCGTTCCCGACCTCGAAGCGGGCCAGGCGGCCCCCGTCCGCCAGCCGCCCGGTCGCGGTCAGGACGACCGCGATCTCGGACGGGACGGGCACCGTCGCGCGGAAGGTCGCTCCGATCCGCCGCACCCGGTCGGGGGTGGCGCCCAGCGCCTCGAGCGCCCAGTCGACGGCGTGGGCCAGGGTCGCGCTGCCGTGCAGCACGGTCCCGTCGAGCCCCGCCGCCAGCGCGATCGACCGGTCGCTGTGGATCGGGTTCCAGATCCGCGCGCCCTCGCCGTAGACGTGCGGCGCGGCGACCGCGATCGCGACGCTCCGGGTCCGGTCGGCCGCTTCCTCGGACGCCGCCCGGGGCGCCGGCACGGCGTCCGCCGGCGGCCGGTCCGGGCCGTCGACGCCCACGCCCCGGTAGACCGTCCGCATCCACGACGTCCAGAGCCCGTCGCCGTCGTGCGTCGCGCCGTCGAAGCGCACCGTCATCAGCGCGCCGGCCGGGGTCCGCTGCGCGCCGACGACCTCGGCGCCGACCGTCACGGGAAGGTCCTGGAAGATCGGCTGGTGGAGGTGCAGGTCGTGCGACGCGTGCACCCCGCGCAGCGCCTCGCCGATGGTCAGGCCAACGTCGAGCCCGCTCTCGGGATCGGTCAGCAACGCCCACTCGGGCGCGATCGGGAAGACCGGATGAGCCGACACGCCGGTCGCGCGCGTGGTGTCGAAGTACAGGTCCTCGTCGTGGCCCAGGCTGGCGGCGTAGGCCATCAGCCAGCGCGCGTCGAGCAGCCCCGACCACGGGCGCAGCCGGAGCCCGACCGCGTCGGTGGCGAGGCTCATGCCGCGGCCCCTCGTCGTCGGCGCGCCGCGGCCCCGGCCGAGCCGGAGCGACGGCGCGCACCGCCGCAGATCACCTTCGTCGACATGCCGCTCGCGACGCTACTGACGTTCGTGTCAGTTTGCAAACGGCGTGCGATAGGATGCCGCCGAAGATGGCGAGCGCGCCCCAGGCCGGACCGCGGCGGCGGCTGACGAAGCAGGCGCGACGCGCGCTGATCCTGAAGGCGGCCGAGGCCGTCTTCGGCGAGGTCGGCTACCACGGCGCGACCATGGAGCTGGTCGCCGTCCGCAGCGGCGTCACGCGGTCGCTGCTGTACGAGCACTTCTCCTCGCTGGACGACCTCTACGTCGCCTGCGTCCACGCCGCGCGCGCCGAGCTCCACTCGCGCTTCGTCGACGCCAGCATCTTCAACCAGGGGCATCCGCGCGATCAGCTGCGGGCCGGCATCGAGGCCTACTTCCGCTTCGTCCAGGAGCACGGCCCCAGCTGGGACGTGCTCTCCGGCACCGGATCGCTGCCGGCCGGCCCCGCCGGCGAGCTGGCCGCCGAGCTGCGCTTCCGCGCCGCCGACCAGATCGCGGCGCTCGCCGAGAAGGTCGTCCCCGACCTCGACCCCGACGAGGTCCGCGCGTACGCGCACATCGTCTCCGGCGGCGGCGAGCAGCTCGCGCGCTGGTGGCGGCGCAATCCCGGCGTGCCGCTCGACGACGTCGTCGAGCGGCTCATGACCGTCGTCTGGGATGGGCTCAGCGGCTTCGTCGACTCGGCGGTGGAGCAGGGGACCTCGTCGGCGGGCTGACGCCGATCGCGTGCGTCAGCGGACGCGCGCGCTGCGGGTCCGGACCCGGCTGCGCTGGTGGTGCGCGTCGTAGGAGCGCGCCGCGACGACGTAGCGCCCACGCGGCAGGCGGTGGCGGATCCGCAGCGTCCAGCGAGCCGTTCCCCGGGCGCGGAGGTAGGTCCGCCGCCGGCAGGAGCGCGGGCGGGTGACGCGGCCCGAGCGCGCGACGAAGCGACAGCGGCCGCCCGCCACGCGCCGGGCGAGCGCCACCTGCACCCCGCGGACGCCGGCGCCGCCCTCGGCGCGG
>NZ_AGUD01000012.1 GCF_000240225.1 Patulibacter medicamentivorans | reverse complement strand
GGCGGCGCGGGCCCGCCAGACCACCGTCACCCGCAACGCGCCCCGTCCGCGGCGGAGCAGGCGGCGGCCCGTGCGGTTCAGGCGCAGCCGCGCGGCGGCCGTCGCCGTCGTCCGGGCGCGGACTCGTGCGCGGGCGACGGTCACGGTGCGGACGCGACCCGCGGCGCGGGGACCGGCCACGCGAGCGGTCACCACGACGGTGCCGGAGCAGACGGTCCCGGCCACGCAGGTGACGGGCAGCCGGAAGCTCCCGCTGGTCGGCACGCGGGTGGGCACTCCGAGCGCGACCGACGGCGGGACCGGAGCCGGCGCGGCCGGCGACGGGTTGCGCGGGTAGGCCTCCACCCCCAGGTTGCGGGCCTGCGCGATGATCGCCGCGCGGGTCGCCCACGGCCAGGGATCGTCCGGGTGGTCGATGATCCAGCGGCCGGCGAGCAGCAGCGACTCACGGGTGAACCCGGCGGCGACCAGGTCGGGGTGGATCCCGCCCGTGCCGCCCTGGAGCGCGTGGATGACGGCCAGGTGGTCCCACGTGAAGGGCCCACCGTGCAGCACCGGCGGTGGGCAGCCGGGCTCGACCCCGTCGGGCCGCACGCCGTCGTAGCCGTCGATCCGCTCCCCGTCGATGCACGAGGTGTACTGCGGGCGCCGGCGAAGCCGGACGATGAGGCCGCTGCGCACCTCGCCGGCGGCGACCGTGACCAGCGGCAGGCCATCGATCGGCTGCCCGACGAACCAGTCCTGCAGGTACCGGAAGGGGGTCGAGACGTGGAGGCGGTACGTGCCCGCCGGGACCGTGCCCGAGAACGTCCCCTCGGCCCCGGTCTCGAGACCGAGCTGCCACCCACCGAAGCCGCCGAGGGACGGCGGGAGCAGCCCGGCGACCGCCCCGGCGACCGGCTCCCCGTCCGGGCCGACGATCCGCCCGGAGACCGTCGCGGACTCGGCCGCGTCGGCCGACGCGGCGGCGGGGCCCGCCACGGCCAGCGCCAGGAGCGCCAGCAGCAGCGCCAGGACGGGCCGCGGGCGACGAGCTGGCCAGGCGGACGATCGGTGGAGCGGGACGAGACGGCGCACGTGGCTTCCCTCGGTCGCCCGCGTGCGGGACCCGTGAGGATCCCGCCACGACTCAACGGATGTCCGGGCCGGCCGGCCCGGGATCGACCGGGTCCGGTCGCCTTCCCCGCTTGCTCACCGGGCGCAACCCGCGGCTGGCTAGGCTCGGTCCGCAGCCACAAGCGATCGAGGGAGGCAGCATGCCCGCGAAGGGTCACGCCGAGTGGAACGGCGATCTGAAGTCCGGCAGCGGCACGTTCACGGCCGGGGACGGCATCAGCGGCGAGTACTCGTTCAAGTCGCGGTTCGAGGACGGTCCCGGCGCCAACCCCGAGCAGCTGATCGCCGGGGCGCACGCGTCGTGCTTCTCGATGGCGCTGTCGAACATCCTCGCCGAGGCCGGCACGCCGGTCGACTCGGTCAAGACCGATGCCGTGGTCACCCTGCGGCTCGTCGACGGCGCGCCGACGATCACGAAGATCGCGCTGACGACCGTCGGCGTCGTCCCGGGGATCGACGAGGCCGCGTTCCAGGAGAAGGCGGCCGCCGCGAAGGCGGGCTGCCCCGTCTCGAAGGCGCTGGCCGGCGTCCCCGAGATCACGCTCGAGGCGACGCTCGCCGGCTGACCACGCGACCGGCCTGACGTTCCGGTCGCTCAGCGTCCGGAACGTCACGCGGCCCCCGCCCCGCACCGCCCCGCCGACGACCGGAACCGAACCGCCCGCCCGCCCGCCCGCGACGCCCCGACCCCGTGCCGCCCATCGCGTACGCTCGAACGGTGAGCATCACCGAGCAGGTCAAGAGCGACGTCACGACGGCGATGAAGGCCGGGGACAGGGCCCGCGTCCAGGCGCTGCGGCTGCTCCTCTCCGAGCTGCAGAAGGACGCCAAGGAGGGCAAGGGCGACGAGATCGCCGTGCTGCGCCGGGAGCGCAAGCGGCGACTGGAGTCGGCGGAGACCTACAAGGACGCCGGCCGCGGCGAGCTCGAGGCCGGCGAGCGGGCCGAGGCGGAGCTGATCGACGGCTACCTGCCCCAGGAGCTCTCCGACGACGACCTGCGGGCCAGGGTCGCCGCCGCGGTCGCCGAGTCCGGCGCCAGCTCGCCGAAGGACATGGGCGCCGTGATGAAGCTCGTGATGGCCTCGGTCGGCGGTCAGGCGGACGGCAAGCGGGTCTCGGCGCTGGTCCGCGAGGCGCTCGGCTCGTAGCCCGCCGCCGGTCGCCTCCGTCTCCCCGAGCCAGCCCGACGAAACCCCATCCCAACCGACCCCCGCGACCGGATGCGCGACCCTATGGACGTGAGCTCCCGGCCGCGCCTGTACCTCAACCACGACGCAGACTTCGACTGGCTGCGGGCTGTCGAGTTCGGACGCGTGACCGAGGACCAGCCCGAGGAGTGCTGGCAGCCGCTGAGCCCGGCCTTCGCCTACCTGGCCGAGGAGGCCGGCGGGCGGATCGTCGGGTTCGCGATCGAGGACTTCCCCCAGTTCGACGAGGACGACGCCGAGGTCTCGGCGATCTGGGGCGATCCGCGGTTCGACGTGCCGGTGCTCGGCCTGACCGACGCCAGCGCGGGCGAGATCGTGCTCGCCGCCCGCAGCCACTTCAACGGCCACGACTCGATCAACCGGTCGATCTTCGGGATGGCGGCCGACGTCGAGGGCGAGGTCGCCGTCGAGCGCTGGCGCCACTGCCTCGAGGCCGGCGACTCGATGGCGCACTTCGCGCTCGGCTACACGCTGCTCGAGCTGGGCAAGAACGCCGAGGCCTACCGGCACCTGCGCCACTACACCGAGATCGCCCCGATGGGCTCCTGGAACTGGTGCTGGTACGGCCGCGCAGCCGAGGCGATCGGCGAGCTGAGCGAGGCCCGCACCGCCTACCTGCGCGCGATCGAGCTGGAGGCCGAGGGCGGCGAGGCGACCGACGCCGACGAGCGGCTGGCCGCGCTCGACTCCCCGCAGCGCTGAGCCGCCACCGGATCCGTCCCGCCGATCGGGGACGCTCTCCTCGATGCCCGAGAAGTACACCGACACGCCGCTGCTGACCGCGCGCTTCGACGAGGCGCTGCACTACGCCACCGAGCACCACCGGCCGCAGCTGCGCAAGGGCACCACGATCCCCTACGTCGCCCACCTGCTGGCGGTCGCCGCGATCGTGCTCGAGATGGAGACCTCCGAGGACGAGGCGATCGGCGCGCTGCTGCACGACGCCGTCGAGGACGGTGGCGGGCTCGCCGCGCGCGACGAGATCGAGCAGCGGTTCGGCGCCGACGTCGCCCGGATCGTGATGGCCAACAGCGACAGCGTCGACGGCGCCGGCCCCAAGGGCCCGTGGCAGCAGCGCAAGTGGGCGTACCTGGACCAGATCGCCCACAAGCGCCCCGACGAGCTGCGGGTGTCGCTCGCCGACAAGCTCCACAACGCACGCTCGATCCTGCTCGACCTGCGCGTCCACGGCGACGACCTGTGGCGTCGCTTCTCCGGCGACGAGGACGAGATCCGCTGGTACTACCGCTCGCTCACGCGGGCCTTCGAAGCCCGTCGCGACGACCTCGGCGGCGGCGCCCAGCGGGCTCTCGACGAGCTGCGCCGAACCGTCACGGCGATCGACGACGAGGCTCGCCGCGACGGTCACCTCAACGGATGATCTAGCAGCTGCTGCGCAGATGTTCTAGACAGGTCGACGGCGTCCCACCGCCGGTCGACGTCGGGCCGACAGCACGGGGGCATGGGCCGTGCCTGGCTGATTCCGCTCCCCGTCCTCGCGGCAGCGACCGCGCTGCTGCTCCCGGCCGCGGCCCCGGCGGCCACCGCCTGTCCCGGCGCCGACGGCGATCCCGCCCAGCTCGGCCACGACGCGACCGTCGCCGCGCTGCTCTGCCTGACCAACCACGAGCGGATGGCGGCCGGCCTGCCGGCGCTGCGCCCCGACGACCGGCTCGCGCTCGCCGCGCAGCGCCACGCGCAGGACATGGTCGCGCGCGGCTACTTCAGCCACGACGCTCCCGCCCCGGCCCCGTTCGGCGCCAAGCCGGCCCAGCGCGTCGAGGCCGCCGGCTTCCAGTGGTCGGCCCTCGGCGAGAACATCGCCGCCGGCCAGCAGACCCCGCGCTGGGTGATGCGCGACTGGCTGGCCAGCGCCGGCCACTGCCAGAACATCATGTGGACCCAGGTGACCGCCGTCGGGTTCGGGGTCGCGACCGAGAGCGTCGGCGACTACCCGGCGCCGGCCTGGGTCCAGGAGCTCGGTCGCCCGGCCGGCACCAGCGGCTCCGACGACGGCGATCCGGCGTGCCCGCGGAGCCCGGCGACGCCGGCGCCGGTCGACGGCCCTGCTCCCGCCGACGAGCGGGCGCCCTGGGTCACCGCCGCCTCGACGCCGCCCGACGACCGATCCGCGACGCGCGTCCCGCTCCCGCGGCTCGACGCGTCGGCACGGCGAACCGGCAGGACCCTGCGGCTGCGGGTCACCGTCCCCGCCGCGAACGTCAGCCGCGTGCGGCTGTCGGTCCGCGTCCGACAGCGCGGGCGCGATGGTCGTGCGCTGAGCCTCCGCCGTCGCGCCGGCGCCCACCGGCTGTCGCTGCGGCTGGCCCGTGCCGCCGGCGGCGCGGTCACCGTCCGCGTCGGCCACGCGCGTCGGACGGTCGCGTTCGGCTGAGCGAGGCCGCGACGCGGAGCGCGCGATCCCGTCGCCACCGTCCTCGCGGCGAGCGTGCCGGGACCGAGCTGGGCACCGATCCGGGCCGGCGGGTGGACCGGATCCCCCGATCGCGCGATCGACGGCACGCGGTCGGCAGGCGATCCTCTGCCCATGCTCCGACGCCGCGCCATCGTCGCCCTCACCGCCACCGCGCTGCTGACCCCGGCCGCGGCCGCGCAGGCCGGGACCTCGCACGCCGACAACATCGTCTCGCCGACGAAGCTGATCAGCTGCTTCGCCGTCCAGTACGGCAGCGGGATCGAGTGCTCCGCCAGCTACCTGCCGCGGATCGGCGAGCTCGATCCGTTCCTCGCCCTCAAGCCCCGCGGTCGCTCGCGGCTCGGCGAGCGCGGCGACTTCCCGGGCTACACGACCCCGCGCCGGACCCTCCACTACGGCGACCGCTGGAAGCCGCGCCGCAAGGCCACGGGCATCACCTGCACGATGCGCTCGACCGGCCTGACCTGCCGCAACCGCGACGGCCACGGGTTCCGGCTGGCCAAGGGCGCGATCAAGCGCTTCTAGGTCCCGCGCGCTGCCGATCGGTGCTGGCCGCCGCGTGCGCGGACGCGCCCGGCGCCCCGGGCCCGTCGCGCACGCGCCAAGATCGACCGCGTGCGCCTGATCGTCGACGGCTCGAACGTGATGGGCTCCCGGCCCGACGGCTGGTGGCGTGACCGGCCGGCGGCCCGGCGGCGGCTGGTCGGCGAGATCGACGCCCAGGCGACCGCCGTCCGCGCGCGGCTGGCGGAGGGCGCGTCGCTGGTGGTCGTCTTCGACGGCCGGCCGCACGACGTCGCCGCGGCGGCCGTCGCCGTCCGGTTCGCCTCCGACGCCGACGACGCGATCACGGCCCTTGCCCAGGCGGGCGACGTGGTCGTGACGTCCGACCGGGCGCTGGCGGGCAGGGTCGCCGAGCGTGGCGCGACGACCGTCGGCGCGAGCCGGCTGCTGCGGCTGCTGGGACCCGGCCGGCACGCTCCGTCGTGACGCATCGCGACAGTTGGCGTCCCGCCGCTTGCCGCGCCACGCCGCGGACGAGTACGGTCCGGCGATGGCTCCGATCAAGATCCTGCAGGGCATCCGACTCGCGGTCGGCGTCGGCGCGTGGGCCGCGCCGAACCTGACCGGCAAGCTGTTCGGCCTCGATCCCGAGGCGAACCCACAGGCCGCCTACCCGACGCGGCTGTTCGGGGTCCGCGACGCCGTCCTCGGGGTCGGGACGCTGGCCACCAGGGACCCGGCGGCCCGGCGGCTGTGGCTGCAGCTCGGCATCGTGACCGACGCCGTCGACGTGGCCTCGGCCGCGCTCGGCGGCCGCGAGGGCTCGTTGCCCAAGCAGGCCGCCGCGCTCGCCGGCGGAGTCGCCGTCGCCGCGGTCGGGCTCGGCGTCGCCGCGCTGCTCGCCGAGCGCGAGGCCTGAGGCCGGCAGTGACGCCCGCCGTCGCGACCCGCGGTCCGGGTCGGTCGGGGCTCCCACCCGTGGTCGAGAATCGTCCCGTGTCCGTCACCGCGCCCTACCGCGGGCCGCTCGGCGCCCCGACGCCCGAGCGGCCGCTGGTCGCCCTGCCCCCGGACCCGCTGCCGATGGTCCGGGACCGGCGGCTGCGCAAGGGCTGGCGCTACGTCGGCGTCTTCACCCCGGAGCTCTCGCTGTGCCTGGCGCTGGCCCAGGTCGGTCCGTTCCGGCAGTCGTTCTGGGCGGTCTGGGATCGCGCGGCGGGGCAGCTGCACGACCGCACGAAGCGCCACGCCGGCGGCGTCCGGATGACGCCCGGCCGCGCGCAGCTGCAGTCCGCCGATGCCACCATCGACCTGCGGTTCGACGAGGACGACGGCTCGCCGATCGAGACGATCACCCCCTACGGCGGGGCCTACGCGTGGACGATCAAGCGCGGCGCGGTCGCGATCCGGGGCAGCGTCCACGTCGGCGGCCGCGAGCACCTGATCGACGGGCTGGCGGTGATCGACGACTCCGGTGGCTACCCGCCGCGGCACACCGTCTGGAACTGGGCCGCCGGGATCGGCGAGGACGTCGCCGGGCGAACGATCGCCTGGAACCTGGCGACGGGGATCCACGACGACGCGTTCGCCAGCGAGCAGACGGTCTGGATCGACGGCGTCCCGCGGCACGTCGGACCGGTCCGGTTCGCCGTCGACCTGTCGGCGGTCGACGACGCCCTCGGCCAGCGCGACGGCGAGCGGCCGGTCCCGGACGACGAGCGCGGCGTCGCCCTGCGGTTCACCCGCGAGGCCGTCCGCGAGCACCACGAGAACCTGCTGCTGATGCGGCAGTCCTACGAGCAGCCGTTCGGGACCGTCTCGGGCCGGCTGCCGGGCGGCGTCGAGCTGCGAACCGGCTTCGGCGTGATGGAGCACCACGACGTCGTCTGGTGACCCCGCGCGATCGGCGCCGGCCGACCGCGCGTCGCCGGCCGGCGGTCAGCGGCCCTGGTAGACCGTCCCGTGCTTCGGGCCCTTCTCGATGAAGGCGGCGACCGCGGTCCGCAGGTCCTCGGTCTCGAAGAGCGCTCCGGAGACCTCGGGGACGACCTCGTCGGCCATCCCGACGCCGCCGTCGCACCAGGCGCGGACGATCTGCTTGGTGGCGTCGTGGGCGCGGGTCGGCCCGGCGGCCAGCCGCTGCGCCAGCTCGCGCGAGCGGGCGTCGACCTCGCCGTCGTCCCAGACCCGGTTGACGACGTTCCACCGCTCCAGGGTCTCGGCGTCGAACAGCTCGGCGGTCATCACCAGCTCGCGGGCGCGACCCGATCCGGCACGCTCGGCCAGCCGCTGCGGGCCGCCCATCGACGGGGTCAGCCCGACGACCGTCTCGACCAGGCCGAACGTCGCGCCGCGACCGGCGACGATCAGGTCGCAGGCCAGCGAGAGCTCGAAGGCGGCGGTCAGCGTCAGGCCGTGGGCGGCGAAGACGGTCGGGCACGGCAGCCGCTCGATCGTCTGGACGGGCTCCAGCAGCAACCGCCAGAGGTCGGCGCCGGTCTCGGCGGTCAGGCCGTGGAACTCGTGGACGTCGACCCCGCCGGAGACGACGCGGCCCTCGGCACGGATCAGCAGCGCCCGCGGCGGGCTCGCCGCCAGCTCGCGGGCGGCCGCGACCAGCGCGTCGAACATCGCGCGGTCGAACAGGTTCAGCGGCGGGCTGTCGATCGTCAGGACGGCCAGGCCGCCGTCCCGCTCCAGGCGCATCGGGGTCTCGGACATGTGGGTCGGAGGTTATCCGCGACCGGCGGCCGCAGGTCGCCGCAGGTGGATGCGAGGCGCAGGTAGACCAAGCAGGTCGGGGCGGGCGATGCGAGAGCCGTACCCGGTACTGCCGAGCGTCGCCCGGCCCGAGGTGCGAAGCGTCTACGTGCGCCTCACGCCGGCTGCTGCTCGAAGTACTCGGGATGCTCGGCCTGGATCGGCTGCAACCCGGACAGAACCATCCGCAGGTGGTGGCGCAGGACGGCCTCGGCGCTGTCGGGATCCCGTTCGGCCAGCGCGGCGACCACCGAGCGGTGCTCGTCGATCATCTCGGCCATGTACTCGGGCACCGGCAGGCTCAGCCGCCGGACCCGGTTGAGGTGGCCGTCGGCGCGCTGGACCAGGGTCCACGCGATCGCGTGACCGGAGCTCTCGCAGAGCGCGCTGTGGAAGCCGTCGTCGAGCAGATAGAAGCGGTCCAGGTCGCCGGCCGCGCGGGCCTCGTCCTGTTGGGCGATCAGCGCCTGCAGCGCCAGCAGCTCGGCCTCGGTGACGCGGGTCGCGGCCAGCCGGATCGCCGCGCACTCGAGCGCCTCGCGGACGAACTGGGCGTCGGCGACGGCCGCGATCGAGATCTTCGAGACGAACGTGCCGAGCTGCGGGACGATCTCCACCAGCCGGTCGTCGCGTAGTCGCACGAGCGCCTCGCGGACGGGCGTGCGGCTGACGCCGAGCCACTCGGCCAGCTCGTTCTCCGACAGCCGGCGACCGGGCTCGAGCCGGCCGGCCACGAGCGCGTCGCGGAGGGCGCTGTAGACGCGACCGCGCGTCCCGCCCCGAGCGCGGTCCGCGAGCGCGATCTTCAGCTCCGGCGGCACGCTTGCATACTAGTCCACCGTTGCGCCGCCCCCCGCCGGCCCGTCCGCGCCGGGCTCACGCGGCCGCGACCGCCGCCCCGGCGAAGGGCACGATCCGCCCGTCGGTCCGCTGCACGAACGCCCGGCCCTCGTGCAGGAACGCCTGCTCGACCGGCTCGCCGAGGGCCGTCGCCGCAAGCGCCACCGCCGCGATCCGCTCGAGATCCTGGGCGACCCCGACGGGGAACAGGGCCCGCGTCTCCTGGGTGACCTCGCCGCCGCCGGCGCGCAGCACCGTCCGCACCGCCGGCGCGACCGCCAGCGCCGCCACGCTGATGGCGATGTTGGCCAGCTCGTCGCTGGTGACCGCCGCCAGCGCGCGGGCGCGGCCCAGCGACAGCCCCTCGAGCACGAAGCGGTCGCCACCGTCGCCGAGCACCACCGGGATCCCGCGGCGCTTGGCCATCCGCAGGTAGCGCGACTCGCGATCGCGCTCGACGGCGACCACCCCGACCCCGAGCGCCAGCAGCTCGAGGCAGAGCCGGAAGCCGACCTGGCCGAGCCCGACCACGACCACGTGGTCGACGCGCGGGATCGTCCGGCGACCGACGATCCCGGTCAGCCGGCGGCTCATCAGGCGGCTGGTCAGGGCCGCGGTGAAGACCGCCGCCAGCACCAGCGCGAGCGCCATCGACACGATCCCGTAGACCTGCAGCCAGCCGGGCGAGCTGTCGATCACCGGGCTCGGCCCGACGGTCGTCGTCGCCTTCAAGGCCGTGTAGAGCGCCACGCCGATCGGCTCGTGGTGGCTGAGGCCGGTGATCGTCGCCTCGGCCACCACCAGCCCGACGAGCCCCGCCATGCTGCAGAGCAGCAGCCGCGAGGTCCGGTCGTAGGGCCGCAGCTGCGCGACCAGCCGCTGGCGCCGGCGCTGCCAGGCCGACGGGCCGGGATGGTCCAGCAGCACGGTCCGCGGACCGTCGGCGCCGGCCACGACCCCCGTCAGCGCGGCCGCGCGATGGACCGCCACCAGCTCGCGGTCGAGGCACGGGCCGACGATCGCGCCGACCGTCGCGTCGGCCATCGAGAGCACATGGCAGTTGGGGATCGCTCGTCGCATCTGCTCGGCGACGGTGCGGTCGAAGACCGTCACGATCAGCCGCACCCCCGGGCGGACGTACTCGACCAGCAGCGCGCTCCGCAGCGCGTGGACGTCGTCGCGGTCGACCACCACGACGGCGTCGATCTCGGCCGCCAGCGCCCGGCGCAGCTCGCGGTCGACCGGCTGGCGCAGGCGCCGCGCCTGGGCTCCGGCGACGCCCAGCGCCGCCTCGACGCCGGCTGCCAGCGCGCTCTGCCCCACGATCAGGATCTGCCCGGTCACGCGGGGGATCGTCGGCGATCGCCGACCCGGGAGCAACGTTGCATCCGTCGCCACCCGCCGACCGGCGGAGGACACCCTGTCGTCTCGCGGGCGCGGCGAGCGACCTCGCGCGCTGCGAAGATCCGGCCGATGGAGCGCCCGTGGGAGGACCTCGACCAGCTGGTGGAGCGCGTCTGCGCGCGAGCCACCCATCCGACGTCGGCGATCCACGGCCCCAGCCACTGGCGGGCGGTCGGCGCGACCGCGGCCGAGCTGGCCGGCGCCGCGTTCCGGGCCTCGCCCGACCACGAGCTGCTGCTGCTGTTCGCGCTGCTCCACGACGCGATGCGCGAGGACGACGGCTTCGACCCCGACCACGGGCCGCGGGCCGCGATCCTGCTCGAGGAGCTGGTCGGCGACGGCCACCTGCGGTTGACGTCGGACCGCAGCACGCGGCTGCAGGAGGCGCTCCGCGACCACACCCGCGGCACGCTCAGCGAGGACCCGACGATCGGGATCTGCTGGGACGCCGACCGGCTGCTGATCGGCCGGGTCGGCCTGACCCCCGACCCGCGCTACTGCTCGACGGAGGAGGGCCGGCGACGGGCCGCGATCGGCGACCTGCCGCCGCTCGACGGGCCGGCGGACTGGGACGAGGTGGCGCGGCTGCTCGGCGTCGACGAGCCGGCCGAGCCGACGCGACCCGGCAGCACCGAGCGCAGCAGGTAGCCGTAGGACCAGCGGGGCTCGCCGCGCGGATCGAGCAGCCCCGAGTCCCAGCTGGTCTCCTGCGCGCCGGGGACCCAGGTCGGATCGGGCGCGCCCTGCAGCTGGTAGACGTAGACGCGCCCGATCCGCGAGCCGTAGCGGCGGACGATCGCGCGCAGCTGGCGGGTCGCGCGGCCCTGGTACTCCAGCCGCTCGGCATCGCTGCGGGCACCGGCCCGCTGCGCCGCGAACGGCGTCCCCCGCTCGGAGCCCGGCAGCCGCGAGTAGACCCCGCCGGTCTCGGTCAGCCAGAGCGTCCCGCGGACCGCGCGCAGCATCGACGCCGTGTCGCTGGTCGTGAAGCGGTTGACGTCGAAGTAGTTGTTCAGCCCCCAGAGCCGGATCGGACGGCCGGCGCCGCGCTCGATCTCGCGCGCGTAGCGGGCGGCGGAGGCCTTGCCCTGGAGGTCCCCGGCGACCAGCCGGCAGCCCCGGCAGTCGCGTCGCAGCTCGTCGGCCGCCGCGCGGTAGAGCCGCCCGAGGTCGCGCGGGCGGCGCGTGTAGGGCCCGCTGTGGTTGGGCTCGTTCCAGATCGAGAAGTCGCGCACCCACGGGTAGGCCGCCCGGAAGCGCCGCAGCTCGCCGACGAACCGCGCGCGGGTCCGGGCGACCGACGTGCGCAGCGCGGTCGACGAGCTGGCGGAGCGCTGGAAGCTGATCAGCGGCCGGACCCCGACGGCCCGCGCCGCCCGCAGCCACTCGTCGAGTCGCTGGGCCTGGTGCTCCAGGCCGGGCGTGCGGGCGTAGCGCAGCGCGTCGTAGGAAACGACGTAGCGCCCCATCCCCATCCCCGCGGCCTGCAGCGCCGGCCAGTGCGGGTTGACGAAGGTCTGCGGCTTCTGGTCGGCGATCCCCCACGCAGTGGCGCGCGCCGCGGTCGGAAGCAGCGCCGCGGTCAGGAGAACGGCGACGAGGGTCGCGGCACGGGCGGAGGCGGTCATCTGCTCGATTCGACCCGCGCGGGGACCCGAAGTTGCGGCGTCCGGCCGCGCCGGTCGGGCTCGCGGGCCGTGCGGCGCGCGACCGCGCGCCCTTCACCAGACGGTATCGAACAGCGCCTGCACCACGAGCGTCTGCAGCGCCAGCGCGACCAGGACGCCGCGCAGTCGCCGGTCCGGCAGCGCCTCGGCCGCCGCGACGCAGGCGAGCGGGACGAAGATCAGCCAGATCCGCTCGGTCTCGGCCTTCGTGAAGCCGGCGAGCGCCGCGATCGCGACCACGGCGACGATCGCCACGGCCACCGCCGAGCCGCGCAGCGCGCCGCGGACCGTCGCGGCGATGACCGGCAGCCCCAGCATCGCCCCCCACGCCACCGGCGATCCGAGGACCCAGAACCAGTACGGCCGCACCCGCGCGAGGCTGTGGCGGTAGACGCCCTCGGTCGCGCGCAGCGTGCCGATCGGGTCGTAGCCCCAGCCGACAGCGAGGACCGCGTTGCCCACGAGCACCGCCACGCCGCAAGCGGTCGCCACCGCCAGCGCCGACCGCCAGCCATCGCGTCGCCACCGCAGCAGGCCCACGGCCGCCCCGATGCCGAGCAGCGCCCACGAGAACAGCGTCGCCAGCGCGAACCCCAGCGCGCCGAGCCCGATCAGCCACCCCCGCCGTTGCAGCAGCAGCACGGCCGCGCCGGCCCCCATCGCCGCATAGACCGCGTCGAACGACGTGACCCCGTCGAGCAGGACGATCGGCGCCAGGACCACCAGCAGCGCCGCCGTCCGGGCGGTGCCCTCCGGTCCAGCCTCCGCCGCCCGCGCCAGCAGGTAGGTCAGCGGCGCGCAGGCGGCCGCCGCCACGATGCAGAGCGTGGCCAGGCCGCCGGCGCCGTCGATCCCGAGGGCCCGCAGCAGCAGCAGCGGGCCCGGCGGATGACCGGCGACGTTGACCGGCTGAGACGGCACCGTCTCGGCGAAGCGGTCGAGGTAGTTCGCGACCCCCCAGCGCAGCGTCGGGATTCCCGGGAGGTACTCGTTGGCGGCCTCGAACGAGCCGCCCGGGCCGAGCTCGAAGACGTGTGCCCAGCCGTCGCTGCCCGACCGCATCGCCCCGACGGCCAGGCCGAGCGCGAGCGCGGCGGCGAAGCTCGCCGCGGCGAACGCGACCGGCGCGACCCGGGCCGCGCGCAGCCGCGGTGCGAGGATCGCCGCGCTCGGCAGCAGCACGATCGCGAGCACGGCGGCCGGGTCCAGGCGCGGGCTCCACGCCGCGACGAACGGCGGGGTGGCCGTGCCGAGTTCACCCGCCGTCGTGCCCCGCCAGACCCCCACCGCGACGGTGACCGCAGCGAGTGCCAGCAACGCCGCGAGGACCAGCCGTTCGCGTTTCGTAGCATCCGCGCCAGTCATCCGATGCGAAGCTGCGGTCGCCCGTGTCGCTGCCCCGGTCATCGCTCCTGACCATCCCCCTGGTCCTGCTCGCCGGCTGCGGCTCGGCCGATCCCGGCCGTCTGCCGCCGGCCGCCGAGCCGCCGCGCTCGCCGGTGCTGACTCGCGCGCCGGCGGGCCGCGCGACCCCGGTCGGCGAGCATCCCGAGGGCGTCGTCGTCGACCCCCGAACCGGCCTGGCAGCGGTCGCGCTGCGCGACCCCGACCGGCTGCGGCTGGTCGATGCCGGCAGCGGTCGCGTCGTCCGCGACGTCGCCCTGCCCGGGACCGTCCGGCACCTGACGCTGGCCGCGCCCGGC
The DNA here is from genome assembly GCF_000240225.1 of Patulibacter medicamentivorans. Taxonomy (GTDB): domain Bacteria; phylum Actinomycetota; class Thermoleophilia; order Solirubrobacterales; family Solirubrobacteraceae; genus Patulibacter; species Patulibacter medicamentivorans. Next base: position 41,379 of record NZ_AGUD01000012.1, on the reverse strand, counting down.
GGCCCGCTGCTGGTCCCCGTCGAGACCGCGAACCGGCTGCTCGAGGTCGCCCTGCCATCCGGGCGGGTCCTCGCCGACGTGGCGACGGCCGCCCAGCCGCACGCCGCGGTCGCGATCGCCGGTGGCGCGGTCGCCGTCGTCGCCGAGCGCGGCAACCTGCTCCAGATCGTCCGCGCCGGCCGGGTCCGGGCACGTGCCCGGGTGGCGCTCCAGCCGGGCGGGCTGGCGACCCTCGACGGCGGCCGGACGATCGCCGTCGTCGCCGTCCGCGAGCGGCGGCTGGAGCTCTACGACGCCCGGACGCTGCGCCGGACCGCATCGGTGCCGGCCGGCGTCGGCCCGACCCACGTGGCCTGCCGGGACGACGACGCCGGCGGGGTCTGCTGGGTCGCCGACACGATCGGCGACGCCTTGCTGCTGTTCGAGCGCCCGGGTGGGCACCTCGAGCTGAGCCGGCGCCAGTACCTGCCGGGCGGGCCCTACGGGATCGCGCTCGACGACCGACGCCGGCGGCTGTGGGTCACGCTCCAGGCCCGCAACCAACTGGCGCTGCTGCCTGCCCGTCACGGGACCCGCCTGCTGCGACGGATCGCGACCGTCCGCCAGCCGCTGACCGTGGCCGTCGACGAGCGCAGCGGCGACCTCCTCGTCACGGGGACGACCGCCGGCGTGCTCCAGCACGTGCGACCCTGAGCGCCCGCGCCACCCGCGTCGCGTAGACCAGGGCCGAGAGCGCGAGCAGGCCCGCCGCCAGCATCAGCCAGCGCCCGGCGTAGTCCGGCAGCGAGTATCCGGTGCTCAGCAGGCGCCCGCGCGGGGCCCGCCCCAGCACCGCCGGGAGGTAGACCAGCAGCGCCGCGCCGGCGATCGCCGCCGGTACGCGCAAGTGGCCGCGGAACGGCACGCCCGCGGGCGGCCACCCACGCGGCCGGATCGCCGTGCCGACCTGCCGCAGCCCGCGGTCGAGGGCAACGTAGCCGGGCAGCAGCACCAGGTCGTGGAGCAGCGCGCCCCCGAGCAACCACCCGGCCAGGTTCAGCGCCGTCGAGGAGTAGCGGGGATCGAACGCCTGCCGCAGCGCCAGCGCGGCCAGGCCGATGCCAACCAGGTGCAGGAGCAGGTGGGTCGGCGAGGCCCCGTAGCGCCGTCGCCAGCGACCCTCGCGCGGGGGCGGCACGGCGGTCCCGCCGACGCCGGCCACTCCTTGCTCATCCGGCTCCGGCGTCATCGCTCACGCCCTCGCGAAGGTCAGCCCGCCGACCCACTTCGTGCAGTGCACGCCGGGCAGGGCGGGGACGACGATCCGGGCCGGATAGCCGTGGTCCAGCGACAGGTCGACCCCGTTCACGCGCAGCGCCAGCAGCGCCTGCTCGGTGCGGACCTGACGGGCGCTGAGCGTCGTCTGCCGGAACGCGCCGCGCGGCTGCAGCGAGGAGACGTGCAGCACGTCCTCGGGATCGGCGCCGGCCAGGCGGGCCAGATCCGCCAGACGCACCCCGCTCCAGCGCTGCGTCGTCGACCAGCCCTCGACGCAGGCGATCGGCAGGTCGTGGGTGGCCATCTCCATCGCCAGCAGATGCTCGCGCGAGAGCCGCAGCGCCCGGGTCCCCTGCAGCTCCAGCCGCCAGCCGGCCCCGACCATCGCCTGCGTCACGCGGGCTACGCGGGCGGTCTTGTTGATCGGGAAGCCGTTGGGCCCGGCGTGCACCGACCCCGTCCCGCGGGGGGCCAGCAGGGCGATCTCGCGCAGCGGCCCGCCGACGCTCTGGCCGACCGTCAGCAGGAACAGGCCCCCCGACGCGGCACCGGCCAGTCCCAGGGCCCCGCGACGGCTGATCGTCGGCTCGGCCGGGTTCGGCGTCACCAGCCCTCCCGGCTCGTAGGGCTCGGGCGTGGTGTGGGCGAGATCGTCGATCAGCGGCCTCAGGACGCCCCGGGTGCGGCGGGCGCGACGGATCGTCGGCAACTTGAGCGCGACGTGGAGCGCGATCGAGGCGAGGAAGACCCAGGCGCCGTAGTAGTGCGCGACGACGAAGTCGAAGCGCCACGGGTACCAGAGCTGGGCGTTGAGGATCCCGGTCGCGAACTGGAAGACGGCGCTGCCGACCAGCAGCAGCGTCGCGAGTCGCTCCAGCGCCTGCGCCGGGCTCGCCGCCGGCGGCCAGGCGAACAGCCGCGGGATCACCGACCACAGCTTCAGCAGCAGCAGCGGGACGAGCGTGATCCCGAGCGTCACGTGCGTGCCCTGAGTTGCGGCGTAGAGCCACGACGGCGCGGTCGGCCAACCGAACAGCAGCGGCTGCAGCGCCAGGTCGCGCGGGACGACCGCGTTGCGCCCCAGCTGCGGCTGGTAGGCAGCGTGCGAGAGCAGTCCCGTCAGCAGCACGAGCAGCAGCCCGGGCAGCAGGATCGACCCGATCAGCGAGGTCAGCCATGGGCCCCGGATCGGACTGCGCCAGAAGCCCTCCCGCGCCGGGCCAGGCGGCGGGCCGGACGGCAGGCGCGGCAGCCGGCGTCGGATGGCGATCAGCTCCGAGCCAGCGCGCAGAACCGGCGCCCGTCGTCGTCCCAGCGGTCGACCAGCCGCATCCCCGCGGCCTGCGCGGGCCGGTCGATCGCGTGCGGTGCCACGCGTGCCCACGTGAACCAGGCGCTGGCCACGTCGCGGTCCTCGAGCCGCACCCTCCGCGGGTCCCCGGTCGCCCCGTCGTCAGGATCGAGCTCGACCAGCACTTGGCCGTCGGGCCGCAGCAGCTCGCCGATCCGGCGCAGCAGCAGCGCGGGGCGGCCGCCGATGCCGATGTTGCCGTCGAGCAGCAGCGCGGTCCGCCAGCTGCCGGGCCCCGGGAGCGGACCGAAGATCGAGCCCTCGACGACTCGCGCGCCACCGCGTCGGGCATGGCGGACCGCGGCCGGAGCGATGTCGACGCCGAGCGCGAAGACCCCGCGCCGAGCCAGCGCGTGGACGTGCCGGCCGGGGCCGCAACCGACGTCGAGCACCGGACCGACCGCGCGCGAGAGGGCCCGCTCGTCGGCCGCCGTCGCGGTGCCGAGCCAGAGATCGAGCGCGAGCGGCCAGCTCGCCCCGCCCGCGTCGCGGACGACCGGCGGGACGACCGGCGCCCGTGAGGCCCGCGCGAGCGGCGTCCCGGCCTCCGAGCCCGGCGCGGTAGCCCGTTCGAGCGCCGCGCCGTAGATCGCGCCGGGGTTCATGCGCGTACCGCCACGACCGGCGACGGAGCCGCGTCGCCCGTCCTCGGTCGCGGCTCCGGGGCGGCGAGCGGCTCGATCGTGCGCAGCGTCCGCGCGAACCGCCCGCCGGGCGCCAGCGCCGCGACCGCTCGGGCGTCCACGATCCGGTCGACGTCGCGCAGCGGGGGCAGGCAGGCGACCCGCAGCCCGGCCGCGCACAGCCGCTGGTGCTGGCGTGCTCCGGTGTCGGCCACGCTCATCGGGATCCCCTCCAGCAGCGCGCGGTCGGGACGCCGCAGGCCGAGCCCCCAGTAGCCGCCGTCGAGCGCGGGGCCGAGGACCGCGTCGGTGCCGGGCGTCAACAGCCGCCGCCCGCTCGCGGCCAGCAGCTCCGGGGTCGCCTGCGGCGTGTCCATCCCGATCAGCAGCGCCGGGCCTCCGACGTCCTCGAACGCGGCGGCGAGCCGCTGGTCGAGCCCGTCGCCGCGTTGCCGCAACAGCTCGAGCCCGGCCGGCAGCCACGGTCCGGGGTCGCCGTCGAGGACCAGCACGCGACGGTCGGCAGGCGTCGCGAGCACCGCATCCAGCGTGTCCCGCAGCGCGGCCTCGGCGAGCGCCGCCGCCTCGTGCGGCGTGCACGGCGGGCAGAGCCGGGTCTTGCTGCGGCCCGCCACCGGCGCCTTGGCGATCACCACCAGCGCGAAGCTCATGCCGCCAGCACCCGCGACATGTCCCGAACCGTGCGCACGGTCCCGCGGACCGTCCCGGTCACCTTCGACCGGCCTCCTGCCCGCGCCCGGTAGCCAACCGGCCGCTCCACGATCCGCCACTCCGCCTGCGCGGCCCGCACGACCATCTCCAGCGGCCAGCCGAAGCGCCGATCCTGCAGGTCGAGGGCGAGCAGCCCCTGCCGCGACGCCACCCGCATCGGTCCCAGGTCGGTCAGCCGCGCGACCCCGCGGCGACCGAGCTCGAACGCCAGCGCACGGTTGGCCAGCCGCGCGTGCCACGGCCAGGCCCCGGCCTCGGCGACCCGCGCGCCGAGCGCCAGGTCGGCCGTGCCGGCGAGGACCGGAGCGGCCAGCGCGACCAGATCGGCCGGGTCGAGCGAGCCGTCGGCGTCGAGGAAGCAGACCACCTCGTCGTCGGCCGCCCGCAGCCCGGCGAAGCAGGCGGCACCGAACCCTCGCGAGGGCTCCGCGACGACGATCGCTCCGTGCTGCACGGCGACGCGAGCCGAGCCGTCGGTCGAGCCGTTGTCGACCACGATCGGGCGGAAGCCCGCGGGCATCCGCGTCAGGACCCCGGGCAGGGCGGCGGCCTCGTTGAGGACGGGCAGGACGACGTCGGGCACACCGGCCACGCTAGGCGGGCCCCGTCCCGCGGTCGATTACAGGTCGATGAACGCTGGCGGCGCGGGGCTCCAGGAGCCCTACGCTGGGTTCCATGCTGCTGGTCACCGGAGGCGCCGGGTTCATCGGCTCGCACGTCGTGGCCGCGCTGCTGGACGCCGGCCACGCGGTGCGCGTGCTCGACGTGCTGCTGCCGGCGGCGCACGGACACGACGCGGGTGCGGGCGTCGAGGGCCTGGACCCCCGGGCCGAGCTGCTGGTCGGTGACGTCACCGATCCCGCGACCGTCGCCGCGGCCCTGGTGGGGGTCGAGCACGTCTGCCACCAGGCGGCGATGGTCGGCCTCGGCAGCGAGATCGACGACATCGCCGACTACGTCCACCACAACGATCGCGGCACCGCGGTCCTGCTGCAGGCGCTGGCGCGCCGGCGATTCGCGGGCCGGCTGGTGCTGGCATCGAGCATGGTCGTCTACGGGGAGGGGCGCTACCGCTGCGGGCGCCACGGCCCGATCCGCCCGCCGGCTCGCAGGCGCGAGGACCTCGAGGCCGGCCGCTTCGATCCGCCCTGCCCGGAGTGCGGGGCAGCGCTCCGCCCGGAGCCGATCCCGGAGGACGCCCCGCTCGACCCGCGCAACGTCTACGCCGCGACCAAGCTGCACCAGGAGCACCTGGCGGCCGCCTTCTCGCGCGAGACCGGCGTTCCGGTGACAGCGCTCCGCTACCACAACGTCTACGGACCGCGGATGCCACGCGACACGCCCTACGCCGGGGTCGCGTCGATCTTCCGCAGCGCATTGGAGGCCGGTCGCGCGCCGCGGGTGTTCGAGGACGGCGGGCAGCGGCGGGACTTCGTCCACGTGCGGGACGTCGCCCGGGCCAATCTGCTGGCGCTGACCGCCGAACGGGCCGTGTCCGGAGCGTTCAACGTCTGCTCGGGCGTGCCGCGGACGGTCGGGGAGCTGGCGCAGGCGCTCTGCTCGGCGATCGGCGACGGCCCCCCGGCGCCGGTCACGACCGGGGAGTACCGGCTCGGTGACGTCCGCCACGTCTTCGCATCCCCCGACCTGGCGGCTGAGCGGCTCGGCTTCGTCGCCGACGAGCCCTTCGCCGCGGGGATCGCCGAGCTCGCCCGCGCACCACAGCGATCGGCGGCGACCGGAGCGCCTACGACTCGGTCGCCCGCAGCCCGGTGAAGAACGTCGTCAGCATCGTGCCGTACAGCTCCGCCGACTTCGCCTCGGGCTCCAGCAGCTGCTCCAGGGCCACGCCGTTGGCCATCGCGAAGGTCATCCGCGAGGCCTCGGCGGCGCTGATCGGCGGCGTCCAGTCGAGCTGGCGCGCCCGCTCCTCGAAGAGCGCGGCGATCTTGGCGCGCAGGGCCCGGTGGCGGGTGACCAGCTCCTGGCGGAACTCCTCGTTGCGCGACGCGTAGACGGCGAACTCGAAGAACAGCCGCGACCACTGCTCGTCGGCCCTGATCGCGCGGATGAAGTCGACGCCGGCCTGGCGCGCCTGGTCCTCGATCGTGGCGTCCTGGTGCACGACCCGGTCGATCTCCTCGAACCGCTCGGCGAAGCGCTCGTCGAGCATCGCCAGGAACAGCTCCTCCTTGTTCTTGAAGTTCGCGTAGAACGCGCCCTTCGTGAACCCGGCGTCCTGGGCGATCTCGTCGATCGACGCCTGCTGCATCCCCTTGCGGGTGAAGAGCTTGGCCGCCGAGTGCAGCAGGCAGGTGCGGGTGTGCGCCTGCTGCTGCTTGCGCGTCCGGCGGGCGAACGGCTCCGGCGAGGCCGGCGGCGCGGGCGGCTGCGGCGGACTGGGCGGCGCCAGGCGTCCGTCGCCGGACCGCTCGCCGCTCATCGGCCGCCCGCCCCCGCCACCGCGGGCTCCGACGGGGAAGCCGTCGCGGCCGCCCTCGGCGTGTGGGCGCGGACCACGACCCGGGCACCGTGCGCCGGCGTCTGGGTGATCGCCCGCCGGCGGATCTGCTCGCCCTCCGGCGTCTCGGGCACCAGGTCGACGCCGGCGACGATCGCGGCCAGGACGCGCTTGGTCTCGAACAGCGCGAAGCTCGCGCCGAGGCAGCGCCGGACGCCGCCGCCGAACGGGAACCACGTGTAGGTGCCGGGCTTCTGGTCCAGCCAGCGCTCGGGCAGGAACGCGTCCGGATCGGGGTAGACGTCGGGCCGCCGGTGCACCAGCTGGATGCACGGCGTGACCCGCGTGCCCTTCGGCAGCAGGTGGTCCCCGATCTGGACGTCCTCCTGCAGCTCGCGGACGACGATCGCCAGCACCGGGCGCAGCCGCAGCGTCTCGGTGACCACCGCGTCCAGGTAGGCGTCCTCGCCGGCGAGGACCTCGTCGCGCAGCCGCGCCAGCTTGTCGGGGTGGCGCACGAGCCGCTCGAGCGCCCAGCCGAGGGTGGTCGCCGTCGTCTCGTGGCCGGCGACCAGCAGCGTCATCAGCTCGTCGCGCAGCTCCTGGTCGGTCATCGCGCGACCGTCCTCGTGGCGCGCTTGCAGCAGCAGCGACAGGATGTCCTCGCGCTGCTCCAGGTCAGCGGCCTCGCGGCGGGCGCGGATCAGGCGGAAGACGACCTCGTCGGCCGGCTCCAGGTGCCGCTTGACGATCCCCAGCTCGCGGAAGCGGTGCGGGCCCATCGCCGCCACCATCGCCATCGTCACCGGGTGCGTGACCCGCTCCAGCAGCGTGGTCAGGACGGCCCGGACCTCGTCGAGCCGGGCGCCGTCCTCGACGCCGAAGACCGCCCGCATGATCACCTCGAGGGTGATGTTCTGCATCCGCGGCCAGGCCGGCAGCGCCTCGCCGACCGGCCAGGTGGCGATCTCGTCGCGGGCGGCCTGCTCCATCAGCTCGCCGTAGCCGGCCATCCGCTTGCCGTGGAACGGCGGCAGCAGCAGCTTGCGCTGGCGCATGTGCGCGTCCTCGTCCAGCAGCAGCACCGAGTGGTCGCCGAGCAGCGGCAGCAGGATCTGGTTGCCCTTGCCGGCGTGGAAGACCTTCGGCGAGCCGGTGAAGACCTGCTTGACGTGCTCGGGGTCGGCGAGCATCACCCAGTTGCCCTCGCCGCTGATCCGCAGCGTGAACATGTCGCCGTAGCGCTCGCGACAGCGCTTGAGGAAGGACGGCCCGCGGGTGATGAAGCCCGTCGTCTGGAGGGCCCGCGGCATCCGCGGTCCGGGCGGGAGGCTGGTGGTCGTGCTCATGTCGTCGCTCCTTGGATCCGGGCGCGCCCGCGGCCGGTGCCGCTGCGCCAGGGGGTTGCGCGCCGGCTCCGACCGTCGCACCAGATGCTCGCCGGTCGCCGCTCGACGGCCTGTACGGGATGCGCGGGGACCGGGTCGTCCACGTTCTTCAGCCAGTGCAGGCGGCGGTCGCCGAACCGCAGCCCGGCGAGGTCGCCGCCGCAGGCCTCGGCCGTCGCCGCGCTGACGAGGACCTCGCCCCCGCCGGCGGCCGAGCACAGGCGGGCGGCGACGTTGACCGTCATCCCGTACCAGTCGTCGCCGCGGCGGACCGCGGGACCGCTGTGGATGCCGACCCGCACCGGCGGCGCGCTGTCGTCCTCGTGCCGGTCGACGATCGCCAGGCCGAGCCGGGTGGCCAGGACCGGATCGGAGCAGCGCAGCATCACGCCGTCGCCGAGGGTCTTGACCTCTTCCGCGTGGTGCGCCGGCAGCAGCTCGCGGACGGTGGCGAAGAAGCCGACGGCGACCTCGGCCGCGCGGTCGTCGCCGTCGTTGGCCGTCAGCGTCGTGAACCCGACGAGATCGGCGAAGAGGAAGCAGTGTCGGTCGGCGACGGTCGCCACGTACCGGACGGTATCCAGATACCGATTGGTATGCAAGGGTGGATCGCGACGGATCTGTGTTATACCCCCTAGGGGTATCCGAACGGAGGACCGGCATGAACACCGACGAGCACCGCCCAGCCCACGACCACGAGACCGCCCACGGCCATCACGCGTCCGCCGACGGCGCCACGCTGACGCGGACCGCGATCCAGGCGACGCTGCACTGCCTGACCGGCTGCGCGATCGGCGAGGTCCTGGGCCTGGCGATCGCCACCGCGCTCGGCTGGGGCGACATGGCCTCGATCGCGCTCGCCGTCGCGCTGGCGTTCTTCTTCGGCTACCTGCTGACGTCGCTGCCGCTGCTGCGGTCCGGCCTGCCCCGTCGCGAGGTCGTCCGCCTGGCGCTCGCCGCCGACACCATCAGCATCACGACGATGGAGGTCATCGACAACCTGATCATGCTGGTGGTCCCCGGGGCGATGGCCGCCGGACTTGGCGACCCGCTGTTCTGGGGCGCGCTGACCGCGGCGCTGTTCCTCGCCTTCTGGATCACCGTCCCGATCAACCGCTGGCTGATCGCCCGCGGTCGCGGCCACGCGGTCGTCCACGCCCACCACTGAGCGGGTGTGCAGGCGGCGGGCCGCGGCGCGGCGGCGGGCGGGCGGCCGCGGGCGGACAGCAGGTGGCGTCAACTCCCGGCGCCTCACGAGCGGTGGCGTCAGTTGGCGGCGCAAGGCGCGGGCAATTGACGCCACCTCCGGCGGGGCGCGGGCAATTGACGCCACCCGCCCCGCCCGCAGCCCCGCCCCGCCCGCCGCCGGGCCCGCGCTACGCGGCGGCGGTCGGCGCCGCCACCCGTCCCCGCACCAGGTCGGCCGCGCGCTCGGCGACCATGTAGGTCGGGGCGTTGGTGTTGCCGCCCGGGATCACCGGGAAGACGGACGCGTCGGCGACCCGCAGGCCCTCGATCCCGCGGACCCGCAGCTCTGGATCGACGACCGCGTCGGCGTCGGTCCCGATCCGGCAGGTCCCGACCGGGTGGTAGATCAGCTCGATCCGCTCGCGGACCGCCGCCTCCAGCTCCTCGTCGCTCTGGGTCTCCGGGCCGGGGTGCAGTTCGCGGACGATCGTCGACGCGAACGGCTCGGCCGACGCGACCTTGCGGGCGAACTTGAGCGCGGCCACCATCGCGTCGATGTCCTCGCGCTCGGTCAGGGAGTTGGTCAGGATCGCGGGAGCCGCCGCCGCGTCGGGCGAGCGCAGCGTCACCTGGCCGCGGCTGCGGGGCGAGACGAGCACCGGCACGATCGTCGCCGCGTGGCCGTCGAAGGTGACCGCGCCGTGCTGCTCGTAGAAGAGCGCGCCGTTGTGGAACTGGATGTCGGCGGCGGGCAGGCCGGGCCGGCTGCGCCAGAAGGCCACCGACTCGGCCGCGGTCGACGTCAGCGGCCCGCTGCGGCGCGTGACCCACTGCAGCAGCTTCGCCGGCTTGTCCGCGCCGTAGAGCGTCTCTTGATCGGTCACCTCCCAGAGCACCGTCAGCATCGGGTGGTCCTGGAGGTTGCGCCCGACGCCGGGCAGGTCGTGGGCGACCGGGATCCCGACGTCCTGCAGGTGCTGCCCGGGGCCGATGCCCGAGAGCATCAGGATCTGCGGCGAGCCGATCGCGCCGGCCGCGAGGATCACCTCGCGCGTGGCGTGGGCGACGTGCTCGGCGCCCTTCTTGTCGCGGTAGCGGACGCCGACGGCCTTGGTCCCGTCGAGCTCGATCCGCTGGACGTGGGCGTTGGTGACGACCTCGAGGTTCGGGCGCTTCATCGCCGGGCGCAGGAAGGCGTCGGCGGCGCTCCAGCGGCGGCCGTTCCGCTGCGTGACCTGGAACATCGTGGCCCCGTCCTGCTCGGGCCCGTTGTAGTCGGCGGTCCGCGGCACGCCCGAGCGGTCGAACGAGTCGAGGATCTTCTGGTTCAGCGGTCGCGGATCCTTGGGATCGGTGACCTTCAGCGGGCCGCCGACCCCGTGGTGCTCGCTCGCCCCGCGGCTGTTGTCCTCGGACTTCAGGAAGTAGGGCCGGACGTCGTCCCAGCCCCAGCCGGCGGCGCCCTGCGCCTCCCACAGGTCGTAGTCCAGCGGACGGCCGCGGACGTACAGCATCGCGTTCATCGAGCTGGAGCCGCCGAGCATCTTGCCGCGCGGGATGTACAGCCGGCGGTTCGCGCAGCCCGGCTCGGGCTCGGTCGAGTAGTCCCAGTCGAGCTTGGTGTGGAACTGGTTGGCGAACGCGGCCGGGATCTTGACGTTCGGGCTGCTGTCCTTGCCCCCGGCCTCCAGCAGCAGGACCCGCGTCGACGGGTCCTCCGAGAGGCGGTTGGCCAGCACGCAGCCGGCCGAGCCGGCACCGACGATGACGTAGTCCGCGGAGGGCATGGGCGCCAGCCTCCCCGATCAGGTCGCCGCGGTGGCAGTGATTTCGCCACAACCGCCTCGGGGCGCCCTGGGGTGCGGCCACGGCGCCCGGCGCCGCCCGTCACCCGTTCGGCGGCGATCCGTCACCCGTTCGTCGGCGCGGCCCCGGGCGACCCGCGAGCGAGGCCGGCGGGCAGCGCGCCGCCGACCCCGTCGCGACGGGCCTCAGCGGGGGTCGGGGATCGCGACGTAGCGGACCGACAGGTACTCGTCCAGGCCCTCGGGACCACCCTCGCGTCCGAACCCGGACGCCTTGATCCCGCCGAACGGCGCGGCGGGGTTCGAGACCAGGCCGGTGTTGATCCCGATCATCCCCGCCTCGAGCGTGCGCGAGACCCGCAGCAGCCGACCTGCGTCGCGGGTGAAGGCGTAGGCGACCAGGCCGTACTCGGTGTCGTTGGCCATCGCGATCCCCTCCTCTTCGGTCCTGAAGATCGAGATCGGGGCGACCGGGCCGAAGACCTCCTCCTTCAGGATCCGCGCGTCCTTCGGGACGTCCGTCAGGACCGTGGCCGGGTAGTAGCGGCCGTTCGCCTTGTCGCTGCCGCCGGCCGCGACGGTCGCGCCCTTGGCGACCGCGTCGTCGACCAGCTCGCGGACCTTGTCGACCGCGTTGTCGTCGACCAGCGGGCCGAGCGTGGTGTCCGGCGCGGTCCCCGGCCCGAGCACGAACCCGTTGGCGATCTCGACCAGGCCCTTGGTGAACTCCTCGGCGACCGACTCGTGGACGACGAAGCGGTTGGCCGACGTGCACGCCTGGCCGCCGTTGCGGAACTTCGCGATCTTCGCGCCCGCGAGCGCCTCGTCGACGTCGGCGTCGTCGAAGACCACGAACGGCGCGTTGCCGCCGAGCTCCATCGACATCCGCAGCAGGTTGCGGCCGCCCTGCTCGGCCAGCGACCGGCCGACCGGCGTCGACCCGGTGAACGACAGCTTCGCCGTTCGCGGGTGGTCGATCAGCTTCGACGTCACGCCCTTCGAGTCGGTCGTCGTGACGACCGACACGGCCTTCGGATGCACGCCCGCCTCGAGCAGGATGCCCGCCAGCGCCAGCATCGTCAGCGGCGTCTGGTGCGGCGGCTTGACGACCACCGAGCAGCCAGCCGCCAGCGCCGGCGCGATCTTGCGCGTGCCCATCGCCAGCGGGAAGTTCCACGGCGTCACGAACACGCACGGACCAACCGGATCGCGCTCGGTCAGGATCCGCCCGCCGGTCGTCTCGTGGAACGCGTGGCGGCCCTCGATCCGCGTCGCCCGCTCGGCGTACTCCAGCAGGAACCCGTTGGCGTACGCGACCTCGCCGCGGGAGTCGGGCAGCGCCTTGCCCATCTCCAGCGACATCAGCGTCGCGATCTCCTCGGCTCGCTCGGCGACCAGGTCGTGGGCCCGCCGCAGCGCGTTCGCGCGCTCGCGCGGCGGCGTCGCGCGCCACTCCAGGAAGCCCTCCCAGGCGCCCTCCATGATCGCGTCGGTGTCCTCGGGCTTGGCGTCCGGGACGTGCACCAGCTCGGAGTCGTCGGCCTTGTCGGTGACGGCGAACGTCTCGCCGTCGAGCGAGGTCCACTCGCCGTCGATCAAGGACTTCGGCGGCACGCGCAGCGGCAGCTCGGTGGAGGTGGTGTCAGCCATGGTGGTCTCCTGTCGCCGTGTGATGGTCCCGGGACGGCCGGCGCAGCGCCCCTCGGTCCAGCCTGACGGATCGGGCTCCCCGCCCTGTCGGGACGACGTGTCGCAGCCGTCGGGCGGTCGACGGACGGGTCGTCATCCGTCGTCCTCGCCGCCGCCCGTCGGCTCCTCGATCGCCGCCCACGCCAGCTCCGCCGGTCGGCCGCCGCCCTCCTGGGCCAGCAGCAGGCCCGCCGTCGAGAGCAGGTGCGCGCGCATCGCCGCCGCCGCCCCGGGCGGGTCGCCGGCGCGGATCCGGTCGAGGATCGCGACGTGCTCCTCGAGGATCGTGTGGAGCGTCCGGCTGCGGCCGACCGTCGACGTGCCGAGGAACCGCACCAGGTCGCGCAGGTTGGCCACCTGGTCGGCCAGCCGGCGGTTGCCGGCGATCCGCAGCAGCCGGTCGTGGAAGCGACGATCGGCGGTCATGAACGCGGTCCCGTCGTCGCGGCCGGCCTCGACCCCCATCGCGGCCAGGTCGCCGGCCAGCTGCTCGACCTCGGCGGGCGTCGCGAGCGCCGCCGCCCGCCGGGTCGCGGGGACCTCGAGCAGCAGCCGCAGCGTGAAGATCTCCTCGAGGTCGTGCAGCGGCGTCTCGAGGATCCGGACCCCGCGGTTGCGCTCGAACCCGACCAGCCCCTGGTCGGCGAGCAGCAGCAGCGCCTCGCGGACCGGAGTCCGCGAGGCGCCGAGCTGGGCGGCCAGCTGCGGCACCGAGAGTCGCATCCCGGGCACCAGCCGGCCGTCGGCGATCGCGTCGCGGATCAGCTCGGCGATCCGCGTGGTCAGCGTCCCGGCCCCGCCCGATGGGTCGGACAGCGCGGGAAACGTCGGTGGAGCGGGCACCTCGCCGGACACGGGGGCAGCATCCCATCCCGAGTGGTGCGCGGGCACGCTCCCGACCGACCGAGGATCGCCGGATCGCGGCTCAGTCGTAGTAGGCCGGGGCGTGCTCGAAGGTCGACCACGCGTCGGGGTCGTGACCGGTCACGACGGTCGCGTCGGTCCGCGCGGCGATCCTCTTCAGCCGCTGCACCGACCGGACCGCGTCGACCGCCGAGGCGACGAAGCCCGGCAGCGCCTGCTCCTCCCAGTGGTCGCGGGTGTAGGCCGCGTCGATCGTCAGCAGGAAGGTGCCGCTCTTGGGCAGCGTGACCTCGAACGACTGGTGACCGGGCGCGTGGCCGGGGGTCCGCCACAGGCGCAGGGTGCCGTCGCCGAAGAGGTCGAAGCCGTCGTCGGACTCCTCCAGCAGCGTCCACGGCACGCCCGGCTTCTTGAAGTCGGCGTCGATGTAGGCGCCGGCCGCGAACCAGTCGGGCGCGTGGGCGTACTCGTACTCGGTGCGGGTGGCCATCACCCGCGCGTTGGGGAAGTGGTCGAGCGCCGCAAGCGCGCCGGTGTGGTCCAGGTGCAGGTGGCTCTGGACGATCCAGCGGATGCTGCCCGGGTCGATGCCGACCTTCGCCAGCGCCGGGACGACCGCCTGGTCGGCGTCGAAGACCGGCCAGTAGACGTCGGAGACCGGGCCCCAGTAGCCCTTCGGGTCCTCGCGCGCCTCGGCCGCGTTGCCACCGTCGATCAGGACGTTGCCCTTCGGGTGGGTGATCACGTACCAGGGCACGGGGATCTCGTAGGGCTCGCCGAGGCCCTGGTTCATCTTGATGTTCTCGACGTGGCACTTGAGCGTGCCGCCGTCGAACATGTACAGCCGGATCTCGTCCGTCATCGCGCTCTCCCGGGGGGATTCGGGGGTGGTCAGATCGCCTGCAGCGAGTCGCGCAGGATCGACGCCAGGTCGTCGGCCGTGGGGACCTTCGGCGCCACGGCCAGCAGCCGCTGCTGCTTGAGCGCGCCCTCGACCAGCGTCGGGATGTCGTCCGCGCCGTAGCCCAGCTCGGCGATCCCGCTCGGGGCGTCGACGTCGCGCATCAGCTGCCGCAGGACCTCGGGCAGGACCTCGGGCCCGCGGTCGCCGATCGGGCCGCCGGCAAGCAGCTCGGCGACGTGGTGGTGACGCTCGGGCGCGGCGTCGTAGGTGAAGCGGAAGGCGGCCGGGGCGGTGACGATCACCGAGTGGCCGTGGGGCACGAACGGGTGGTCGTCGGGGTACTCCGGCGGCTGGTAGACGTGCTTGAGCCCCGCGATCGGGTAGGCGCAGGCGTGCGGGATGTGGACGCCGGCGGAGCCGAAGCCGACGCCCGCCATCGTCGCCCCGAGCATCATGAAGCCGCGGGCCTCGGTGTCGTCGGCGTCGGCGACGGCGCGCCGCAGGTAGCGGCCGCCGTACTCGAGCGCCTTCGCCGACCAGACGTCGGCGACCGGGTTGGCGCCCTGGTACGGCGGGCGGTCGTCGGGGCTCGCCGGCCGCTCGCGCTCCGAGAACGGCCGCGAGATGTAGCTCTCGGCGGCGTGGCAGACGACGTCGAGCCCGGTCGACGAGGTCACCTGCGGGGGCAGCGTGCGGGTCAGCTCGGGGTCGACGATCCCCTGGCTGGGGCGCATGTAGCGGTGGGAGATCCCGCTCTTGACCTGCAGCTCCGGGATGTCGAGGACGGCGACCGTCGTCGCCTCGGAACCGGTGCCCGACGTGGTCGGGATCGCCAGGTGCGGCAGCAGCGGGCTCGGCGGCTTGCGGCCGCCGCCGATCGGCGGGTTGACGTAGTCGAGGATCGGCGCGGGATGGGTGGTGACGAGCGCGGCGACCTTCGCCGTGTCGATCGAGGACCCGCCGCCGACCGAGACGAAGCCGTCGACCCGGGCCTCGCGGGCGGCGTCGACCGCGTCCTGGAGCGACTCGAGCGTCGGCTCGACGCGGCTGCGGTCGTAGACGACGACCTCGATGCCCTCGGCCGCGATCGCCTCCCGCACGCGCTCGGCCAGGCCGAGCCGCGCGATCGTCGGGTCGGTCACCAGCATCGCCCGCCGGACGCCGAGTCGCTTCAGCTCCCAGCCCGCGTCCCCGACCGCGCCGGCGCCGAACTTGATCGGCGTCGCTTCGAGGGTGAAGATCGTCTCGCGCTCGGCGCTCACGCGCGCCACCTCCGGCTCGTTGTCTCGTGGCCGCCCGACCGCCGTTGGCCGGGCCGTACCGTTGCGCGGGGAGCCCGCTGGCCTCAGCCACCGCTCTCCGCGGAGCGAGGTATAGCACGTAACATGTCACATGCGCAAAGCGGCTGGACGGGCTAGCATGCGACACGCTCCTCGCCCGGACGGGCCGCGTCGGCGGCCGTTCGCGGGGACCGTCGCGACCACCACGACCCGCAGGAGCCGCCCCGATGACCGCCCCTCCGTCGACCGCCGAGCAACAGGCGCTGACCCGCGATCTCGCCCGCCTGGTCGGCGCCGACCGGGTCGCGGTGCCGCTACCGGGCTCCGAGCTGCTGCACGACGCGACCGAGTCGCGCGGGCTCGCCGGACGCGCCCTGGCGGCGGTCCGCCCGGGCACCGCGGACGAGGTCGCCGCGGTGATCGCGTGGGCCGCGCGGCGCGGCCTGCCGGTCGTCCCGCGCGGCGGCGGCACCGGGTTCTCCGGCGGCGCGGTGGCCGGCGCCGACGACGACGATCCGCCCGCGATCGTGCTGTCGACCGACGGCCTGACCGGCCCGGGCGAGATCGTCCCCGAGGACTGGACCGCGACCTTCCCGGCCGGGCTGACGACCGCCGACGTGCAGCGCCGCTGCCTCGAGGCCGGGCTGTTCCTGGCCCCCAACCCGGGCTCGGCGGAGTCGTGCCTGATCGGCGGCAACGTCGCGACCAACGCCGGCGGTCCGCGGTCGTTCCGCTACGGCCCCCTCCGCTCGTGGCTGACCGGCGTCGAGGCGGTGCTCGGCGACGGCCAGCGCGTGCGACTCGGCGGAACCGTCCGCAAGAACGTCGAGACCCTCGACCTGCTGGGGCTGCTGTGCGGGTCCGAGGGCACGCTCGGGGTCGTGACCGAGGTCTCGCTGCGGCTGCAGCCCGCGCCCGAGGCGGCGCTGCCGGCGGTCGCGGTCTACGCCGATCGCGAGGCCGGGCTGGCCGCGCTCGCGGCGACGATGGCGAGCGGCGTCGTCCCGACCGCGATCGAGTTCCTCGACGGCCTCGCCCTGACGGCCGGCGCCGCCGGCTTCCCGGGCGGGCTGCCGGACGGGGCCCGCTTCGGCGTCCTGGTCGAGGCGCTCGGCCAGGTGGACGTGGCCCGGATCGAGGCTCGCCTGCTGGCCGAGGCGATCGCCCCCGACGCGCTGCGGGTCCACGCCCCGACCGAGCGGCGCGCCGTCGACGCCCTCTGGCGCTGGCGCGACGGCGTCTCGCTGGCGGTGACCGCGGCCCGCGGCGGCAAGCTCTCCGAGGACCTCGTCGTCCCCGCCCATCGGCTCGGCGAGGCGCTGACCGCGATCGACCGGCTCGGCGAGCGGCTCGGGGTCGAGGTCACGTCGTGGGGCCACGCCGGCGACGGCAACCTGCACGCGACCGTCCTCGTCGATCGCACCGACGCCGCGGCGCTGGCCCGGGCCGAGCACGCCGCCCACGAGATGCTCGCGATCGCCCACGAGCTGGGCGGCGCGCTGACCGGCGAGCACGGGATCGGCCTGGTCAAGCGCGAGGCCGCGGCCGGCCTCGACCCCGCGGTCCTGGCCGCTCAGGCGGCGGTCAAGGCGGCCCTCGACCCGGCGGGGATCATGAACCCCGGGCGCAAGCTGCCGGTGGCGTAGCGGGCGGGCGGCGGGTGAGCGGCGTCGGCTGCGCGCCCGGACGAGCGCTACCCCCGCAGCAGCTTCGGCAGCCGCGCGATCCCGCGCGGGATGTCGCTGCGCGAGCGCCCGATCGCCGTCGCCAGCGCCGCCGACGCGTCGTGGTGCAGCGGCGCCCCGTGACCGACCAGCAGGTGCTCGGGATCGAACGGGCGCAGCGCCGTCGGCGGGGTCAGCCGCATCATCGGGTGGACGCCGAGCGGCCCGTCGCCGAGCGCGAAGTAGGAGCCGCTGCCGACCGACTCGGGCACGACCAGCACCCGCCGCTGCGGCCACCAGAGGGCGCTCTCGCGCCACCAGCGACGCCGAACCAGCGGCACGACCTCGAACGGCGTTCCCGGCAGCGCGTCCGGCAGCCGCAGCAGCGGCACGCCCAGCCGGCGGGCGATCGCGTCGCTGTCGCGAGCGTGACGGTCGAGCAGCTGCAGGACGGCCACCGGCGTCCCCAGCTCGACGACGCGCTCGAGCGCCGGCTCCCAGCCGACCGGGTCGATCAGCCAGACCCGGCCCTCGTCGACGAGGGCATGGGAGGCCCGCTCCATCTGCTCGTCGACGACCCAGCTGAGGGCGAAGTCGACGTCGTCGTGGAACCGAGCGTCCATCGCCCGAAGGCTATGGCACGGGCCCAACACCAAATGCCGACCGACCCGAACGTGGCGCCTCGCCACTCGTCAAGCGAGACGAACGTCCAGCTGACGGGCCAGATGACCAAATCGTTCCCCCATCCGCCGCTCGCAGGGGTCTACGATCGAAAGCCGTTTGAGGCACGTCCTGTTCGTCTGCACGAAGAACGCGGGGCGGTCGCAGATGGCTGCGGCCTTCTTCGATCGCCTGGCCCCGGCCGACGTGCGCGCCAAGACGGCCGGCTCCCGCCCGAGCGACCGCGTCCACCCGATCGTCGTCGAGGCGATGCGCGAGCGCGGGCTCGACCTCTCCCGCCGCCGCCCCCGCCCGCTGTCGGTCGAGGAGCAGCTGGACGCCAGCCTGGCCGTGACGCTCGGCTGCGCGGACCGCTGCAGCTTCGTCCCCCGGGTGGTCGAGGAGTGGGCGATCGACGACCCGGCGGACGCGCCGATCGACGAGGTCCGGCGGATCCGCGACGAGATCGAGGCCCGCGTCCAGCAGCTGGTCCGCGACAGGATCGAGGAGGCCCGACGGCCGCCGGACGCGCACGAGCAGCGGCTGATCCGGCTGCTGCTGGCGCTCGCCCGGCGCTTCGGCGGCCGCCACCAGCCGCACGAGATCCGGGCCGCCGCCGAGCACGCGCTGCGGACCGTCGAGGTCACCACCGACGCCGCGCTCCGCCAGGCGTCGTTCCCGATGTCGCTCGCCCACCGGCTGGCCCGCGAGCGGCTCGCCGCGTCCTAGCCGGGATCCGGCCGCCCGGCCGACGGCAGCGCCGGCCCGCTACTTGCGGCGCTTCTTGCGGCTGCCGCTGCTCTTGGGCGTCGGCGCCGGCTGGCTCTCGGCCGCGGCGGCCGAGGCCTTCGCCTCGCGGGCGCGCTCGGCGGCCTCGATCTGCTGGGCGCGGGTCGGCCACGGTCGCGGCACGCCCCCGTCCCAGGCCGGCGGACGGCCGCCCGGCCAGCGACCGAGCAGGATCAGGCCCAGCGCCACCAGCCAGAACGAGCGCAGGAACGGCGCGCCCTGGACGATCGGCAGCACGGTGAAGACGGCGATCATCACGCCGACGATCCCCATCACGCGGGTCAGCAGGCCGACGTTCATCGCGCTCAGCGCGGCCGCGCCGATGCCGACCGCCACGAACATCTGCCCGAAGCTGCCGAGCAGCACCAGCCCGGTCAGGTCGTCGCGCGAGGCGTTGAGGGCATCGGTCGCCGCGGTGTTGGTCTGGGCGGCGATCGGGAGGTTCGAGAAGTCCTGGCGCTGGATCGCGTCGTAGACCAGCGCGGCGGTGCCGCCGATGCCGAAGACGACCGCGCCGACCACCGGCAGCCACTGGAACCAGGTCGGGAACGACGGGCGACGGCGGTAGGCCGAGCGCAGCAGGCCGTAGAGCAGGGGGGCCAGCAGCAGCGCGCCGAGCCCGTTGAGCAGCGCCGAGCCGATCAGCGAGGCGGCGTGGTCGCCGTAGACCGCCGCGACCCCGGCCTGGATGCCGTGCAGCCCCTGACCCTGGTCGCCGGCGGCGTAGCGCGTGATCGCGTCGGCGACGGAGACCACCTGGCCGGCGTCGTCCGGGCGATCGCGGCTGACCCCGATCTCGAGGATGATCCCGATCAGCGGCAGCAGTCCGGCGAGGATCGCCAGCACGCCCCCGCGCGGGAGCCACCGCTTCTCGATCTCGACGGTCTGCTGGGGATCGAGCGCGTCGGGGATGACGCGAACCGGTCGCTGTCGCTGGGTGCTCATGCGCCACCTCCGTTACGGATCCGCCGCAATCGCGGAGCGACGCGCTGCGAGACGGCCTGCTCGGCCCCGGCACCGGCGCGACCGACCCGCTCCGCCGCTCCGACGACCAGGTCGAGGACCGGGGCCGTCAGGCGCAGAGAGGCCTCCAAGCGGCCACGCCAGGCGCGCTGTCGGGGACTGAGTCGAGCCACGGCGGGGCATTCTACGGACCGGCGCTACCGTTGCCGCGTGCCCATGCCCGGCTCGACGACCGATTCCGGTCCCCCGACGCTCTCGAGCGGCGATCCGCCCAGGGTCTGCCCGGCCTGCGGCGGACCGCTGGCGCCGTGGCGCAGCGCCCCCTCGGGCGAGCCCTCGCTGCCGGGCGACGTCCACCTGCGCCGCTGCGTGCTCTGCGGCACCGCCGTCTCGGCCGGCCCACCGCCGACCTTCGCCGCGGCGCACGACGCCGGCAGCTACGCGACCCGGCGACCGCGCGGATCCGGCGCCGCCCGGCCGATCCTGGCCGCCTTCGATCGCCAGCGGCTGCGACTGGTCGCGCGCCACCACCCGGCCCGCGGACGGCTGCTGGACGTCGGCGCCGGACGCGGCCGCTTCGTCGCCGCCGCCCGCGCCGCCGGCTGGGACGCGGCGGGGATCGAGCCCTCGGCCCGCGGCGTCGAGGCCGCGGAGGCCAGCTACGGCGTGACGCTCGAGCGGGCGATGATCGACGACGCCTCGGTCGCGAGCGGATCGCTCGACGCCGTGACGCTCTGGCACGTGCTCGAGCACCTGGAGGACCCGGCGCCGGCCCTGCGCACGATCGGCGGCTGGCTGCGTCCCGGCGGGGTGCTGGTCGTGGGCGTCCCGAACCTCGGCTCGTGGCAGGCGCGACTCGGCGGCGGACGCTGGTTCCACCTCGACGTCCCGCGCCACCGCGTCCACCTGACCCCGGACGGCCTCCGGCGGCTGGCCGAGGCGAGCGGGCTCGAGGTCGTGGCGATCCACCAGCTGCTGCTCGAGCACAACCCGTTCGGGATGTGGCAGTCGCTGGTCAACCGCCTGACGGGCACCACGTCGCACCTCTTCCACGTGCTCAAGCGGGCCGAGCGCCCGCGCCCCGGAGCGCTCGCGGTAACCCTGCTCGCGCTGCCGCTGATCCCGGTCGCCGCGGCCGTCGAGGCGGTCGCCGGCCTGCTCGGACGGGGCGGGACGATGGCGCTGGTCGCCCGGCGCCCCGCCGACGGCTGAGCGATTCGGGACGCCCAGCGTGCCGGATCGCCGTGCCGCCCGCGTCCCACCGATGCGGGATGCCTGGCGTGGCGATCTGGCGCGAACGCGCTCCCGACCCCCTTCCATCTCATATGCGCGCATGTATTATGCGCGCATGACTTCACCCGCCACCCGCCCCGCCGTCGTCGAGACCGCCGTCGAGACGACCGCCGCCGCCACCGCCGTCTGGGCCCTGTGGGCCGACGTCCCCAACTGGCCCCGCTGGGACCATGCCCTCAGCGGTGCCCGGCTCGACGGCCCGTTCGCGCCCGGCAGCGCCGGCGCGATGACCGTCCACGGCCAGGGCGAGCTGGCGTTCACGCTGACCGCGATCGAGCCCCGGCGACGGTTCGCCGACCGCACCGGCCTGCCCGACGGCGAGGTCCGCTTCGAGCACCGGATCGAGCCGCTGGAGGACGGCCGGATCCGCGTCGTCCATCGGGCCGAGGTGGACGCGCCGGAGCCGATCGCGAGCGCGATCGCCAGCAGCATCGAGCAGGGTCTCCCGACAGCCGTCGCGGCGCTGGTCGCCCTCGCCGAGCGGAACGGGGATGATCGGGCGCGATGACGCCGCCCCACCCCGCCCCGGCCTCGCGGGTCGAGACGCCGGACGCCAGCCCGGGGTTCCTGCTCTGGCGCGCGACGCTGGCCTGGCAGCGCCGGGTCCGCGCGGCGCTCGATCCCCACGGCCTGACCCACGTGCAGTTCGTGCTGCTCACCACCAGCTGGTGGATCGAGGAGCACGAGGGGCCACCGACCCAGGCCGTGCTGGCCGAGCGGGCCGGCACCGACACGATGATGACCAGCCAGGTGGCCCGCCGGCTCGAGGCCGACGGGCTGCTGCGGCGCGAGCCCGATCCCGGCGACGCGCGGGCGCGGCGGCTGCACCTCACCGCTGCCGGCCGGGCCAAGCTGGCCGCCGCGCTGCCGGCCGTCGAGGCCGTCGACGCCGAGGCGTTCTCGGCCGTGCCGACGGCCGACCGTCCGGCGCTGCTGCGCGCGCTCGCGACGCTCGGCGGCTGATCCGCCGCCGGCCGCCCGCCCGCGATCCGGCGATCGCCGCCGGCCCCGTTCAGGAACCGCAGAGGCGCGCCCGCTACGATCGGCTCATGGAAGGCTTCGGAGGGCTATTCGGCGATCCCGAGGATCTGCAGAAGCGGATGATGGAGTTCGCCGAGCAGATGCAGGGCCAGCAGAAGCTGGCCTGGGCGGACAACGCGATCGGCCTCGCGGTCCAGATGACGGTCGCGGCGATCAGCCGCGTCAACGTCCAGGGCAACGCCGAGGAGCAGGCGCAGCAGATCCGCAGCCTGATGGCGACCGTCTTCCCCGAGGCGGTCACCCTGGTGCGCGAGGCGCGCCAGGGCCTCGGCTAGGCGGACGGCGCGGGCTCGCGAGGCGCGCGAATCGCCATTCCGCTGCACGTTCCGCGGCGAGGTGGCGATTCGGCGGTCCAGGGGCCCTCGATCGTCGTCTCGCCCTCACCACGTCGCCGAAGTGGCGATTCCCCGCCTCGCCTCGGCCCGCCTCGCCGCGGGCCCCGCAGGACCGGGCGTCGCCGGCCGGTCTACGTCGGCCCCGCGCCACCCGCG
This sequence comes from Patulibacter medicamentivorans, assembly GCF_000240225.1. Lineage (GTDB taxonomy): Bacteria > Actinomycetota > Thermoleophilia > Solirubrobacterales > Solirubrobacteraceae > Patulibacter > Patulibacter medicamentivorans. The sequence goes on along the minus strand of NZ_AGUD01000012.1, from coordinate 18,936 downwards.
GTCTCGGCGGTCCGGTGCTCCTTGCCGGCCGCGATCACTTCCTTGAAGGACCGGAAGCCGAAGATCTTGATCAGGGCGACGAAGCCGACGCCGAGGCAGATCGCGGCGATCGCGATCTGCTGGCCGACCGAGTAGGCGGCGACGGTGGCGCCGGTCGCGGCGCCGGCGAAGACCTTGACCATGAACGCCTGCTGGACCCCGGCGCCGCCCGGCGTGAACGGCATCAGCGCCGCGACCGCGTTGATCCCGTGCACGAGCAGCACGTTGCGCACGGAGCCACCGACGTGGAACGCCTCCAGCAGCATCCAGAAGGCGGCCAGCCGGAAGAGGTAGCCGGTGAAGCAGACCAGCCAGACCTCGCGGAAGAACCGCTGGCGGTCGCCGAGGATCACCAGGCCCTGCTTGACCCGTGACCAGAACCGCCGCGCGCGCTCCGACAGGACCGCGAACAGGATCAGCAGCCCGACGGCCACGAAGGTCAGGACGAACAGCGTCAGCTGCGGGTTCGAGGCGATGAACGAGAGGTCGAACGCGCCGAGGTTGGCGAAGTCCGGCGGCTTCGGGAAGACGCCCTGGGTGAAGGCGAAGATCAGGATCGGGATCGCGATCGAGAGGTCGAAGAGCGCTTCGACCATCATCGACGCGGTGACCGCCGGGTAGGTCGAGCGCGGGATCGAGGTCTTGACCAGGAAGACCTTGATCACGTCGCCGCCGCGGGCGGGGATCACGTTGTTGAACCCGTAGGCGGCGATGTAGGCGCCCCAGATCCGCCGCCACTGGATCGTCTCCGCCGGGTAGGCCGCCCGCAGCACGTTGAAGAACGCTCGCGAGCGGATCGACAGGTAGGCGACGAAGCACACCAGCCCGATCGCCAGCGGCACGAAGTTCACGTTGGCGATGCTCTCGAAGAAGCTGCCGATCGAATCGAAGACCTCGCTGACCCCGGCGAGGGGCGGCGAAGCGGGGGACGGCGAGCCGAGGGGCACCCCGCAAGCCTACGCGGAGAGCGCGTCGGCTCGACCGGCGACCGCGCCGATCCCGTGCGAGCCGTCCGGCGGCCCTCGGCGATCCGTCCAGGCGCCAACCTGCCCACTGGCGCATCGCCGCCGTTCTGGCGCAGATGCACCACATCCGCATCTCCGTGCTCTACCCTCGACGTTGTCAACCGCCCCGTGGATGGGACGGGCGCAACGCCCTCCCGGCCCGGGTCGACCAGCGCGACCCCCACCACACCATGCCGGAGACCTACTCCCTTCCCACCGCCACCGCGACCCGCGCGTCGTACGGTGCGCTCCTCGCCCAGACGATGTTCCTGGTCGCCGTGGCGATCGGGTTCACCGTGCTCGGCTCCTACTTCGGGGGCGGCCCCGGTGACGCGGAGCCGCTGTCCCGCGGTGCCGCGATGGGCTGCACGATCGGCGCGATCGCGCTGCTCTTCGCCTCGAACTTCATCGGCGCCCTGCGCACCGGCCCGCCCGCGATGGGCGTGCTGTTCGGCGCGGCGCTGCTGCTGGGCCTGGGCCTGGGCCCGGTCCTCCACACCTTCCTCGACGTCAAGCCCGACGCCGTCACCAAGGCCGCCGGCACCACCGCGCTGGTCGTCGTCGCCGCCGGCGCCGGCGGATCGCTCGTCGCCAAGGACCTGGCGCCGTGGATGAAGCCGATCTCGATCGGCCTCCTGATCGCCGTCGCCGTCAGCTGGGGCATGCTGATCTTCGGGGGCGGCGGCGGGATCGCCGGCGACCTCGTCAGCATCGCCATCGGCGGCTTCTCCGCCGTCGCGATCGTCGTCTACTTCAACGTCCTGCGCCAGCGGGCCACCGAGGACGACGTCATCTGGATCGCCACCGGCATCTTCATCGGCATCTACAACATCTTCGTCACGCTGCTGAGCATCTTCGGCAACGACTGACGGACGCGCCGCGGGCAGCGGCGCCAGCAGGAACGACGGGGCGGCCATCGGTCGCCCCGTCCGCGTTGGCGGGTGGCGGGCGGCGTCATTTCGCCGGCCCGACGTCGAGCTGGCGTCAGTTCGCCGCGGTGGGCGGGGCGAATTGGCGCCACCCCTCGGGGTCAGCGCAGAACTGGCGCCACCAGCCCCTGGGATCCGAAGCGTCTACGGACGCCTCACGCCACCCGCCGCGAGGCCGAGCAGGGCCCAGATCGCCGGGTCCTCGAGCGTCGCGTGGACGTGGTGGGCGTCGTGGAGGACGATCCCGGGGTGGTTGGCGACGCCGATCACCGTCATGCCGGCGGCCCGTGCCGCGGCCACGCCGGTCGGGCTGTCCTCGACCGCGACGCAGGCCGCCGGGTCGACGCCGAGCGCGGCGGCCGCCGCCAGGTACAGGTCGGGCGCGGGCTTCGGCGCCGGCACGTCCTCGACCGCCAGGACGACCGGGAAGACGTCGCCGTGCCCGGCCCGGTCGAGCGCCTTGGTCGCGAAGGCGCGGGCGGCGTTGGTGGCCATCGCGACCGGCACCAGCTGGGTCTTCAGCTCCAGCACCAGCTCGACCGCGCCCGGCATCGCGGGGACGTCGCCGTCCAGCTCGGCGTAGACCAGCTCGATCAGCTCGGCCATCAGCTCCGGGCCGCCGCCGGGGTGGTCGAGGAACTCCTCGAGCTTCAGCGAGGCGGCGTCGAAGCTGGTCCCGAGCAGATGCCGCTTGTGCTCGGGCAGGAAGTCGACGCCGCGGCGGGCGAAGAGCGTCTCCTCGGCCCGCGACCAGACGCCCTCGGTCTCGAGGAACGTCCCGTCGTTGTCGAAGATGACGGCGGCCGGGCGCTGCCCGTGGACGTGGGCCCCGGACGCGCCGGGGCCTCCGTCGGCTGCCGTCGCGCGGCTCACGCCGCCCCGGTCACCAGCGGCTCGGCGCCGCCGACGATCCGCCACGGCGTCTTCGGCTCGTAGAGGTTGCCCAGGCCCTCGCTGTGCTCCAGCTCGAACCGGAGCTCGCGGTCGCCGGCCTTGACGACGACCGTGGCCTTGTCGCCGTCGGTCGTGGTCGAGAAGTCGAGGTCGTTGACCGCGGCCGTGTCCTGGACGATCCCGTCCTTGTCGGTCAGGTACGCCTTCTCGAACGAGTCGCGGCACGCCCCGCCGACGCCCTGGGCGGCGGCGACCTTCTGCTGCGCCTCCTGGGTCAGGAAGTCGCAGGCACGCTGGCCGTTCTGCTGGGCAAGGGCCTCACTGAGGAAGTCCCGGACGGCGGTCTGTGGCTCGTCCTTGCCGAAGGACGTGCCGCAGCCGGTGGCACCCAGCGCCAGCAGCGCCGCGGCGAGAGGGAACACGCGGGTCATACGCATCGGTCGATGATTCTGACGTGCTCCGCGGTCGCCTGCATCTCGACCCCTCCCGGGCCCACCCGGCGACCTCATCCCGGCAGCAGCAGGACGGCCGCCAGAATCGCGGGAGCGACCGTCGCCGGCGCCCGGGCCATCAGCCCGCGGAGCGTCACGGCGACCCCGGTCGCCGAGCAGGCCCGCCACCACAGGTAGGCCGAGAGCGACCCAGTCACGAACAGGTTCGGGCCGAGGTTCAAGCCGACCAGGAGCGCCTCGGGATGGGGTGGATGCGACGCCCCGAGCAGCGCCGCCGCCGGCAGGTTGTTGAGCAGCACCGCCGCCAGCGCCCCGATCGCCGCGGTCGCCAGCGGACCGCTGCCGGCGACGGCCTCGCCCGGCAGCTGCCACTCGCGAGCCAGCCAGCCGAGCGCGCACACCAGCAGGAACAGGCCGATCAGGACGCCGGGCCCGAGGGCGCGGATCGCGTCGCGCGGGCGGAGCTCGGATCGCGCGACGGCGACGCCGGCGGTGAGCAGACCGAGCAGCAGCACCGGCAGCGCCGGCCGCGGCAGCAGCACGATCGCCGCCCCGGCGAGCGCCACCGCCGCCCCCACCGCCAGCGCCGACCCGCGCGCGAACGGGCGGGCCTCCGCCTGCGACGGGCGCCCGCGGTCGACGGTCGCGCTCCAGGCTCGACGGTCGAGCAACAGCAGGATCGCCAGCGTGACCGCGGCCGCCGCGACGCCCGCGGGCGCGACGTCGACCATCCAACTGCCCCCGGACGACGGCGCGTCGGCGCGCACGATCAGGTTCGTCAGGTTCGCTCCGGGCAGCAGCAGCGAGGCGGCGTTGGCCATCGCCAGGGCGCCGTAGGCGACCGGTCGCGGGTCGAGGCCGCGGTGCACGGCCGCGTGGATCACCACCGGCGTCACGAACACCACCGCGGTGTCGAGGTTGAGGACGGCCGTGACCGCCGCGACGGCGCCGAGCGACGAGGCGACGAGCATCACCGGCGGGCCCGGCAGCCGCTCCAGCCGCACGCCGAGAAGCCGGAACACCCCCTCCCGCTCCGCCACCAGGCCGAGCAGCAGCAGCCCGGAGACGAGCACGAACGACGGCCAGGCGGCGGCGACGGCGGAGGTGAGCGACGAGTTGGCGACGAGCGACAGCAGGACCTGTGAGGATCGCGCAGATGGCAGCTTCGCGGTCCTCGTCGACGGCTCCCCGGCCCCCGGCCGCGCCCCGGATCCCGGCCGAGCTGGAGCCGACGACGCTGCCCGCCCACGGCCTCCTCGACGACGATCGGCTCGAGGGCGTGCTGCTCGAGGGCCTGGCCGAGGCGCCGTTCCGAGCGCGATCGGCGTCGATTGCGGAGGCCCGCGCCAACCAGCTCGACCTGACCGGCGCGGTGCTCCCGCGGCTCACGCTGCACGACGTCGAGCTGCGTGGCGGCAGCCTCGCCAACGTCGACCTGCGCGAGAGCGGCGCCCGTCGCGTGGCCTTCCACCGGGTGCGCCTGACGGGCCTGCGCTGGACCGCCGGGGCGATCGACGACGTCACCTTCGACGGCTGCCGCTTCGACCTCGGGTCGTTGACCGCCAGCCGGCTGCGGCGGGTCTCGTTCGTCGACTGCACGCTCTCCGGCAGCGACTTCGTCGACGTGCAGGCCGACGAGGTCAGCTTCGACCGCTGCGACCTGCGCGAGGTCGACTTCACGAGCGCCCGCTTCGCCCGCACGACGATGCGCGACTGCCAGCTGGACGGCGCCCGCGCGCTCGAGCAGCTGCGCGGCGTGATGATGCCGTGGTCGGACATCCTCGCCGGCGCCGGCACGTTCGCCGGCGCGCTCGGGATCCGCCTGCTGGAGGAGTGACCCGAGCCCGTAGGCTTCGATCCATGACGATCGAGGGCACCGAGGAGCTGGCGGCGATGCAACGGGTCGGCGCGCTGACCGCGCTGACCCTGCGGACGCTGCGCGAGCAGGTCCGTCCCGGGATCACGACCGGCGCGCTCGACGAGCAGGCGGCCGCGATCTTCGCCCGCCACGGCGCGACCTCCGCCCCCGCGTCGACCTACGGCTTCCCGGGCACGATCTGCATCTCGGTCAACGAGGAGATCGTCCACGGCGTGCCCGGCCCGCGGGTCCTGCGCGAGGGCGACCTGGTCACGATCGACGTGACGCCGGAGCTCGACGGGTTCCTCGCGGACGCGGCGATCACCGTCCCCGTCGGTCGTCCGACCCCGGCCGGCCGCAAGCTGCTGGCGGCCGTCGGCGCGTGCCTGCGCGAGGCGCTCGCGGCATCGGTCACCGGCGCCCGCCTGGGCGCGATCGGCCGCGCGACCGAGCGGACCGCCAAGCGCCACGGGACGCTGCCGTTCCCCGAGCTCTGCGGTCACGGCATCGGCCGCGCCCTGCACGAGGAGCCGACGGTCTACAACGTGGACATGCCGCGCCTGCGGCGCCCGCTCGACGACGGCCTGGTGCTCGCCGTCGAGCCGATGCTGACCGCCGGATCGACCCGCCTGGAGACCCGCGACGACGGCTGGACGATCGCGACCGCCGACGGCTCGCTCTCGGCGCACGCCGAGCACACGATCGTCGTCCGCGACCACCGCCCGCTGGTCCTGACCGGCTGAGCGCCGCGGCGGCCGCCCTAGCGCGCGTCGGCCGCCGCGATCCCGGCCATGCCGGCGTGCTCGGCCAGCCAGGCAGCCGACGGCGTCGTCTGCTGGACGACGTCGATCAGGACGCCGTCCGGGTCGGCGACGTAGAAGTGCCGCTGGCCCCACGGCTCGTCGCGCAGCGGCTCGACGATCTCGGTCCCGGCCGCCCGCAGCCGCGCCTCCTCGGCGCTGGCGTCGGCGACCAGGAAGCCGATGATCACTCCCTCCGACGGCCGCCGGAACCGCTCCGGCGTCGACGGGTGGTCGGCCGCGACCAGGCACAGCTCGTAGGCCTCGGCGTCATGGCGCAGGCTGACGAACCAGCCGATGTCGACCTCGGCCCGGAAGCCGAACCGCGTGACGTAGAAGTCGCGGGTGGCGGCGACGTCGCGCGACAGCAGGGTGGGAGCGAACCGCTCGAGTTGCATCATCATCCTCGTTCACTACACTTGTAGTGCTACGAACGTAGTGGTCATGCTCTAGGCTGTCAAGCGTGGCTCCCAACCCCGGACGGCGCGCGGTCCTGGCCGACGCCGCGCTCGCGGTCCTCGCCCGCGATGGCGCGCGCGGATTGACCCATCGGGCGGTCGACGCCGAGGCCGGCGCGCCGTCGGGCACGACGTCGAACTACTTCCGCTCCCGCGACGCGCTGCTCGAGGAGCTCGGGCGGCGGATCTACGAGCGACTCGAGCCGGACGAGGCCGCGCTGCGCGAGGCCGCGGCCGCGCCGCCGTCGCACGAGCGGCTGGTGGTCCTGGTCCGCGAGCTCGTCGAACGGCTCCAGGCCCAGTCCGACCTGTACCTGGCGTTGTTCGAGCTGCGGCTGGAGGCGACCCGGCGGCCGGCGGTGCGCGAGGCGCTGACCGCGACGATCCGCCGCGGCCTCGACAGCGACGTCGGCTTCCACCAGCAGGCGGGCCTGCGAGGCGGGCGCGAGGAGATCGTGCTCCTGCACCTGGCGATCGACGGCCTGATGCTCGACCGGCTGACCCTCCCCGACGCGCTCGGGATCGAGGATGTCGGCGCCACGGTCCGGCGACTCGTCGATCGCCTGGTCCCCGACGCCGACGGCCCGCGATGACCGACGCCCTCGGCGATCCGGGACGCGCGGCCCCGGCCCGCCGCTAGGCCGCCTGCAGCGCGTCGAGCGCCTTCAGGACCTTCCGGTCGTGCTCCTTGGGCGCGATCTTCGGGAAGACCTGGCGGACGACGCCGTCGGGGTCGATCAGGACCGTCGAGCGCGACGCCCCCATGTACTTGTTGCCGTACATCGACTTCTCGACCCAGGCGCCGTAGAGGTCGCAGACCGCGTGGTCCTCGTCGGCCAGGAGCGTGAAGTCCAGCCCCTCCTTCTCGACGAACTTCGCCACCTTGGCCACGGGATCGGGCGAGAGGCCCAGGACCCGCGCGCCGCGCCGCTCGTACTCGGCGCGGTTGTCGCGGACGCTGCAGGCCTGCGTCGTGCAGCCCGGCGTCGAGGCCTTGGGGTAGAAGTAGAGGACGACCCACTGGCCGCGCAGCTCCGAGAGCGTGACGCTGCTCCCGTCGGCGGCGGGCAGGGTGAAGTCGGGCGCGGGCTGGCCGGGCTCGGGCAGGGGCACGGGTCCTCCGGGGGATCGTCGGGAAGGGGCGCTCGATCCTCGCAGACGGGCCAGCGGCGGCGAGCGCGCCACGCGGGGCGTCCGGCTCGGCGCGGTGTGACGAACCGGTCGCTCAAGGACCGCAACGTCACGGCCGCCGCCGGCGCGGGGCGTCCGGCTCGGCGCGGTGTGACGAACCGGTCGCCCAGCGACCGTAACGTCACGGCCGCCGCCGCCCAACCGCCGCCCACCGACCACCCGCGAACGCCGCCGCGTACCATCGCTGGACGGAGCCGGCCGCCGGCCCTGCCGTCCCGAATGCCGACCTCCGCCGAGCGCGCCACGATCCTGATCGCCGAGGCCCCCGGCACGCCGGCGGTCCTCGACGTCGCCGAGGTCCCGCGCCCGACGCCCGGCCCCGGCGAGGTCCTGGTCGAGGTCCGCGCCGTCGCCGTCACCCCGCGCGACGTGCGGCTGCGCGCCGGCCGCCCGCGACCCGGCGACGGCGACCCCCGGATCTGCTTTCCGTGGACCCCGGGGACCGACCTGGCCGGCGTGGTCCGGCGCGCCGGCCCCGGGGTCACCGCGCTCGCTCCCGGCGATCGGGTCGCGGGGATCGTCGCCGGCGCCTGCGCGTCGCACGTCGTGGCGTCGGAGCGGTCGCTGGCCGCGATCCCCGGGGAGCTCGCCGACGACGAGGTCGCGGCCACGATCGGCCCGGCCGCGATCGCCTGGCAGGCGCTCGAGCTGGCCGGCGACCTGCCGCGCCGCCGGGTCCTGGTCACCCACGCCACGACGGCGATCGGGCGCGCCCTGGTCCAGCTGGCCGCCGACCGCCACGCCCGCGTGGTCGCGGTGGCGGGCGACGACGGCATCGACGAGCTGGCGGCGCTCGGCGCCGAGGAGACGATCGACACGCGGCTGGTGCCGTACGCCGCCGTCGCGATCCAGTCCGACGTCGTCGTGACCGAGGTCGACGAGCCCGGCCCGCTGCACGAGCACCACCCGATGCACCAGGCGCTGGCCGCGACCGACCGCCGTGGCCTGCTGCTGTCGCTCGCCAGCCCGCCGCCGGAGGACGCCTCGCGCAAGCAGGTCCGCGCGCCGCGGATCCCCGAGCCGGGTCGCGAGGCGCTCCAGGCCGCGATCCTGCTGCTGCGCGAGGGGATCGTCCGCCCGACCCTGGACCCGGGCCCGACGGTCGACGACCCACGTGACGCGCACGCCTACGTCGAGCACCGCGGCGACCGGCGGGGGACGATCGTGATCCGCCCGCCACGGGCGCCGACGGACCGCTGACGCCCGCCCGAACCCACGACCGAACGAGAGCCCCGATGCCCGCCCCCACCATGCAGGCGATCGTCGCCCCCGCCCCCGGCGGCCCCGAGACGCTGGAGCTGCGCGAGGTCCCGCGGCCGACGCCCGGCCCCGGCGAGGTCCTGATCCGGGTCGCCGCCGCCGGCGTCAACCCCGTCGACGCGAAGACCCGCGGCGGCGCCGGCGCGACCGGCTTCCTCGGCGGATCCCCGACGCCCGAGGACGGCGCCGGCGCCTTCCCCTGGATTCCCGGCTGGGACGTCGCGGGGACCGTCGCGGAGGCCGGCTACGGAGTCGCCCGCTTCGCTCCCGGCGACCGCGTCTTCGGCACGATCGGCTTCCCGCGGGCCGCCGGCGCCTACGCCGAGTACGCGGTCGCGCACGTCAGCCAGCTGAGCCGCTCGCCGCGCTCGCTGAGCGACGAGGAGACGGCGGCGCTGCCGCTCGGCGGGCTGACCGCCTGGCAGGCGCTGGTCGACGCCGGCGGCCTGGAGACCAACCAGCGGGTGGTGATCACGGCCGCGTCGGGCGGCGTCGGCCACCTGGCGGTCCAGATCGCCGCCGACCTCGGAGCGCACGTGATCGCGGTCGGCTCGACGGCGAACCTCGGCTACCTGCGCGGGCTCGGCGCCCACGAGGTGATCGACCGCACGACGACCGACTACGCGCAGGCGATCGAGCCGGTCGACCTGGTCCTCGACGGGATCGGCGGCGCCGAGCGGACGCGCGCGTTCTCGGTCGTGCGGCCCGGCGGAGCGGTCCTGACGCTGCCCTCGGCCAGCGCCGGCGATCCGCCGCCGCGCGACGACGTCCGCGGGCCGCGAGTGTTCATCGCCCCGGACGGCCTGGAGCTGCAGCTGCTGACCGGCTCGGTCGAGCGCGGCGCGCTGCGGCCGACCGTCGCCGAGGTGCTGCCGCTGGCCGATGCCGCCCGCGCCCACGAGCTGATCGAGGGCGGCGCGGTCCGCGGCAAGCTGGTGCTGCGGGTCGGCGACTGACCGCGGGCGGCGTCCGTCCCGGCCCCTCCCGCGGGCCAGGGCGGACGGCGCGGGACGCTCGCTCAGGCCATCGTCGCCGCGGCCGGCGTGGCCTCGGGCATCGGGGCCGGCTCGCCGCTGGCCGTCTTGGCCGCGATCGGCACGCTGCCGAACGGCACGACCTCGCGGCCGTCCTTGGCCGGGACGGCGCTCATCGCGTGCTCGCTGAGGGCGGTGATCGTCAGCGACGGGTTGACGCCGACGTTGGCCGGGATCGCCGAGCCGTCGCAGACCAGCAGGTTCTCGTAGCCGAAGACGCGCTGGTCGCGGTCGACCACGCCGCTCGAGGGGTCGGCGCCGATCGTCGCGCCGCCGATGAAGTGGGCCGTCGTCGGCACGTTCATCGTCGCCTCGAAGATCGAGGAGCCGGGCACGCCCTTGGTCCGCCGCGCCAGCCACTCGGTGAAGTGGTTGGCGACCGGGATGAAGGTCGGGTTCGGCTTCTCCGGGTCCTGCTCGGTCTGGAGCTTGACCCGGCCGTTGCGGCCGAGCTTCGCGCGCAGGCTGATCGCGTTGTCGAGCGTCTGCATCACCAGCACGATCACGGTCCGCTCCGACCAGCCGGGCCGCAGCAGCAGCTCGAGGAACCACTTCGGGTGGCGGGCGATCTGGCCGAGCCACTTCAGCGGGCGGGTCAGGCGGGAGCCGTCGCCGACCAGGACGGTGAAGAGCCAGCGCATCGAGCCGCCGCCCTTGCCGTAGGTGACCGTCTCGATGTGGGTGTGCGGATCGGGGTAGATCGACGACGTGATCGCGACCCGCCGGATCAGGTTCTGGGCCTCGCCCGGCGGCACGGTGACGGCGGTCACCGCCTCGCTGTTGGTCCGCACCAGCTCGCCGAGCCGCGAGGAGACGTCCGGCAGGCTGCCGTTGAGCTTGGCCTGGGCGAGCAGCTCGTTGGTCCCGAGCGCGCCGCCGGCGCTGACGACGCCGCGGGCGCGGATCACCGTGCGGTCCTTGCGCAGCCAGGCGCCGGTCCGCTCGTGGGTGACCTCCCAGCCCAGCTCGCCCTTGCCGCCGCCGAGCGGCCGCAGGTCGACGACCTCGCGCCGGGCCTCGATCCGCGCGCCTTGCTTCTGGGCGAACCAGAGGTAGTTCTTGGTCGTCGAGTTCTTCGAGCCGTGCTGGCAGCCGAGCATGCAGCGGCCCTCGCGGACGCAGCCCTTGCGCGCCGGGCCCTCGCCGCCGAAGTACGGATCGGCGACCGTCTGGCCGGGCGTGTCGAGGTAGGTGCCGACGCGGGTCTTGCGGTAGGTGTCGGCGACGCCGGTCTCCTCGCCGTACTCCTTCAGCCACTGGTCGGCCTTGTCGTCCTCCTCGACGTCGGTCACGCCGAGCATCCGCTGCGCGGTCTCGTAGTGCGGCGCCAGCTCGGTCCGCCAGTCGCCCAGGTCCTTCCACTGCGGATCCTCGAAGAACGCCTTCGGCGGGACGTAGAGCGTCATCGCGTAGACCAGGCTGCCGCCGCCGACGCCGGCCCCCGAGGCGACGAAGACGTCCCGGAAGACGGTCAGCTTGAAGAGCCCGCGGAGCCCCAGCCTCGGCGCGTAGAAGTAGCGGCGCAGGTCGAAGCTCGACTTCGGCATCGTGCCGTCGTCGAAGTGCTCGCCGCGCTCGAGCACCAGCACGGAGTAGCCCTTCTCGGCCAACCGCAGGGCGCTGACGCTGCCCCCGAAGCCCGATCCGACGACGACCCAGTCGACGTCGAACTGTCCATCACCGTTGCTCTGGCTCATCGCTCTCCCCGCCGTGTCCGTGCACGCGCCAAGCACCAAACGTGACGCATGCGTCATCTTAGCCTGGAGCGCGCCTGCGGGGTCGACGTGCGCCTCGCGCCGCTCGCTCAGTCCTTGAGCAACCGCGACAGCCGCCGGTCCTTGTACGGCTTGCCGCCCGTCTGGCAGGTCGGGCAGTAGGTCATCTCGTCGTCCTCGTAGTGGACGGCGAGCAGCGTCGTGCCGTCGCGCGGGCACGGCTGGCCGGTCCGGCGGTGGACGAGCAGCGGCAGCGGCAGCTTGTCGGGCAGCGGCAGCGCCAGCGGCTTGCGGGGCTTGCCGTCGGGGTCGGCGGGATCGACGCCCCCGTCCATGTACAGGCCGAGCGCCCCGCCGAGGACGTCGATCATCGCCTGCCGCAACCGCGCTCGCTGCTCGTCGTCGAGGTCGCCGCAGCGGCGCAGCGGCGCGAGCTTCGCCGTCCAGAGGATCTCGTCGGCCCAGGTCCGGCCGATCCCGGCGATCACCCGCTGGTCGCGGATCGCCCCGCGCAGCGTTCGCCGCGGCGGCAGCTCGGTCAGGTCGGGCGGGTCCGGCCACGCCTCCGGTCCGAGGTGCGAGATCGTCTCGTCGACGGCGACCTGGTCGTCGAGCAGCAGCTTGCCCCAGGCGGCCTGCTTGGTGCCGAACTCGCGCAGCCGCAACTCGCGCTCCTCGGCGAAGCCGTCGGCCCCGCCGCGCAGGCGCACCACCAGCCGCACCGTCCGGTCGCGCGGGCCGGCCCGCTTCTCCCACAGCTGCAGCCGACCGGCGCTCATCAGGTGCAGGACGAGGGTCGCGGGCGCCTCGAGCCCGCCGCCCTCGAAGCCGACGAGCAGCAGCTTGCCGCGCCGCCGCAGGCCGCTGCAGGTGCCGCCGGCGAGCGCGTCCAGCGACGGGGCGAAGGTCCGCATCGTGGCCAGTCCGGGCGCCCGCGCGCTGTCGACCTCGGCGCCGCGGACGGCGGCGTCGAGCAGGCGGACCGTGGCCTCGATCTCCGGCAGCTCGGGCATGGGGCCGAGTCTCGCAGGCGGCGACGTCGGTCACGGAAGCGGGCGTGCGGGCGCGTCGCGCCGGCCGCTCGGCGGCGTCCGATGGCGCGCCGCGAGGCGGCCGCAGTCAGGCCCCGGCGATCCGCAGCAGGTCGCGGGGCCGCAGCAGCGCCTGCAGCTCGCCCCGCGAGCCGTCCAGCTCGATGACCGCCAGGCCGCCCTTGCGGAGCCGGCAGCGGGCGCCGGTCAGGTCGTGGATCACCTGCGACAGGTCGGGCTCGTGGCCGACCAGCATCACGCGGTGGCCGAAGCCGGCGGCGAGCAGCGCCTCGTCCCGATCGAGGCCGACGATCGCGCCGTGCTCGACCGGCTCCAGGCCGAGCACCTCGCAGGCCAGGACGGCGGTCCGCCAGGCGCGGACCTTGGGCGAGGCCAGGACCAGGTCGGGGACCATGTCGAGCCGCGCCAGGGCGCGCCCGGCGCCGGCGGCCTGCCGCTCGCCGCGCGGGATCAGGTCGCGCTCGGCGTCCGGGCGGACGCCGTGGTCCTCGGCCGTCCCGTGGCGGAGCAGCAGCAGCTCTCGCACCCCGCTCACCGGCCCTCGACCGCCGGGGTCGCGCGCCGACGCGGGCGCGGGCGGCGGGGGCGACGGGCCCGCGCGATCAGGTCGAAGCCGCGGGCGCGAGGGCCCCGGACGGCCGCGAACAGCCGCCCGATCGTGGCCATCCACAGCGTCCAGGCCAGGCCCGCGGCCATCGCGACCAGCGCGGTCAGTCCGACGCCGCGGGCGATCCGGGGACTCGTCGGCTGCGGGCGGCTCACGCTTCGAGTGTAGGCCCGGCCGTCCTGATGCGAGTGGCGCGCGGGTGAAGGGCGGGTCCGTCGCGCATCCGTCCCCGGCCTCACGCGCCCCGGCCGCCGGTACCCCACCCCGGCTGGCTGCGCAGCCAGTCACGTGCCCGCCGCGGCCGCGCACCGCATAGCATCGGCCCATGAGCGCGAGCCCGTCGATCGTCGACACGCCCGAGGAGGCCGCCGCCCAGGAGCGCCCGCCGCTGCTGGTCCGCCAGCCGCTGGAGGCGGTCCTCGACGCCGCGGGCATCGGCAGCGGCCCGATCGAGGCGGACCCGATCGGCGACGGCCACAGCAACATCACCTACCTGATCCGGCGCGGCGACGCCGAGGTCGTGCTGCGGCGCCCGCCGCGGCCGCCGCTGCCCCCGAGCGCCCACGACGTGATCCGCGAGGCACGGCTGCTGCGCGCGCTCGAGTCGCAGCCGGTCCGGACCCCGCGGGTGCTGCTGATCCACGAGGACGAGACGACGATCGGCGGCCCCTTCTACGTGATGGAGCGGGTCGCCGGCGACGTGATCTCGACCACGCTTCCGGAGCGCTTCGTCCCCGAGTCGACGCACGCGCCGCTGATCGAGGAGCTCGTCGACGCGCTGGTCGAGCTGCACGCCGTCGACTGGCGCGGCGCCGGCCTGGAGTGGTTCGGCAAGGGCGACGACCGCTACCTGGAGCGGCAGCTGCGGCGGTTCGGCGGGCTCTGGGAGCTGAACGCGACCCGCGCCGTCCCCGAGGTCGAGGAGACCGCCGCCTGGCTGGCCGAGCGGCGACCGGTGCAGCGCGAGTCGACGCTGGTCCACGGCGACTACCGGCTCGGCAACGTGATGTTCGGCCCGGGGTCCACGGCCGGCGGGCGCGACATCCGCCTGACCGCGATCTTCGACTGGGAGCTGTCGACGATCGGCGATCCGCTGGCCGACGTCGGCTACCTGACCGCGACCTACAACGAGGGCGGCGGCGCGTCGGGACCGATGGCCGAGCTGACGCCGGTCACTGCCGGCCCGGGCTTCCCCAGCCGCGCCCAGATCCTCGAGCGCTACGCCGCCGGCTCGGGCCGCGAGCTGGCCGAGGTCGGCTGGTACCAGGCGCTGGCGATCTGGAAGTCGGCGGTCTTCCTGGAGGGCTCCTACAAGCGCCACCGCGCCGGCTCGACCGACGACCCGTTCTTCGCCGCGCTCGAGCAGGGCGTCCCGCTGCTCGCCCGCCACGCCCTGGAGCTGGCCCAGGGGTCGGCCGCGTGAGCACCGCCGACCGGCCGCCGGTCCGGGGCCTGCTGATCGACTACGGCGGCGTCCTCACCAGCAACGTCTTCGCCGCCTTCCGCGCCTTCTCGGCCGCCGAGGGCCTGGACCCCGACGCGGTCGCCGACCGCTTCCGCCACGACCGCGACGCCCGCGACCTGCTCAAGGGCCTCGAGCAGGGCGACATCGGCGACGAGGCGTTCGGGCGGCGGCTGGCCAAGCTGCTCGGCCTGGCTCCCGGACGGGCGGACGGCCTGGTCGCGCGGCTGTTCGAGGCGTTGCACCCGGACGAGGCGATGGTCGCGGCCGTCCGCCAGGCCCACGACGTCGGCGTCCGCACGGGGCTGATCTCGAACTCGTGGGGCGACGGCCTGCGCTACGACGAGGCGTTCCTGATCGAGGCCTTCGACGCGGTCGTCCTCAGCCACGAGGAGCGGATGCGCAAGCCCGCCCCCGAGATCTTCCGGATCGGCGCCCGCCGGATCGGCCTCGACCCGCGCGCCTGCGTCTTCGTCGACGACCTGCCGTTCAACCTGCCGCCGGCCGAGGCGCTCGGGATGCGGACCGTCCTGCACCGGACCGCGGACGAGACGATCCCGCAGCTGGAGGCGCTGCTCGGGGTCCACCTGCGCTGAGCGGCCCCGCCCGCGCTCAGGCCGTGGGAGCGGGCACCGCCGGGCGGTAGGTGCCGAAGCTCCAGAGGTTGCCCTCGGGGTCGCGCACGGTGCACTCGCGGGAGCCGTAGTCGGTGTCGGCCGGTCCTCGCAGCAGCTCGCCGCCGGCCGCCCGGACCCGCGCGGCCAGGCCGTCGACGTCGTCCAGCGCCAGGTAGACGCGGCCCTCGCCGGCATGGCCGCTCCAGGTCGGGCCGTCGGTGACCGGGCCGACCATCAGGACGGCACCCTCGAAGGTCAGCTCGGCGTGGCCGATCGCGCCGTCCGGCCCGGTCGCGGCGAACAGCCGCTGGCAGCCGAAGGCCTCGACCAGCCAGTCGATCGCGGCGGCCGGGTCGCGGTAGTGCAGCGTCGGGTAGAAGACCTGGGTGGTGGTGCTGGCCTCGGCGCCCATCGGGTCGCTCCTCGGGGTCGTGCGGCGCCGCGGCGGGGCCGGGCGGGGACCGACCGGACAGTACGGCGGCGCCCCGCCGCGGTCTTGAACGAATGGGAAGCGCATCCGTGGACGCGCGCCGGCACCGGCGCTAGCGTGGAGCCGTGAGCGAGCAGCCCGCCCCGCCCGCCGACGAGTCGATCGCCGGCAGCATCGCCGTGCGGTCGTCGGTCGCTGTCGCCGGCAGCGCCGCCGTCCACTCGTCGGCCGCCGTCGCGGGCAGCGTCGCCGTCGCCGGATCGGCCGCCGTGGCGGGCAGCGCCGTCGTCGCCGGCTCGAGCGCGGTCGCCGGCAGCGCCGCGGTCGCCGGGTCGGCGCTGGTCGCCGCCAGCAGCGCCGTGGCGGGCTCGGTCGGGATCCTGGCCTCGACCGCGGTCCTGCTCAGCGGCTGGTGCAGCGGCTCGGCCGCGCTGCTGCTCTGCCTGCGCTGCGAGGACTGCACCAGCTGCGTCGCCTGCGTCGGCTGCCGCAGCTGCGTCGGCTGCGTGGGCTGCATCGACTGCGAGGGCTGCGTGGGCCTGCGCAACGAGGTCGGGCAGCGCGGCGTCACCGCGGCCGCCTGAGCTCCAGGCGGCCGCGTCGCCTCGATCGAGCTAGTCCCGGGCCCCGCGGCCGTAGAAGAACTTCACGATCCGGCCGATCAGCTTGTAGTTGCGGCCGGTGTAGGGGTACTCGTGCGGATCCTTCTTGAGGTTGAACCGCGAGATCACGATCGACTGGGTCTTCGTGTACTTGCGGATCCCGCCGGCCCCGTGCCGCGAGCCGATGCCCGAGGTCTTCCAGCCGCCCATCGGCAGCTCGAGCGCCGTGTAGCCCATCAGCGCGTCGTTGACGTGGACCATCCCGGCCTCGAGCCGGCGCGCGACCTGCTCGCCCTTCTCGAGGTCCTTGGTGAAGACCGTCGCCATCAGGCCGTAGGGCGAGTCGTTGGCCTTCTCGATCGCCTCCTCGACGTCCGCCACCTTCATGATCGGCAGCGTCGGACCGAAGGTCTCCTCGGTCATCGCCTCCATCGTGTGGTCGACGTTGGTCAGGACCGTCGGCGGGTAGAAGAGCCCCTTGGCGCTCGAATCGGGGTTGCCGCCGACCGGCACCTGCGCGCCCTTCGCGCGGGCGTCGTCGACGTGCTGGCGGACCGTCTCCAGCTGCGGCGGGAAGGTCAGCGAGCCGACGTCGATCGCGCCCGGGCCGTTCGGCACGCCCTGGCGCAGCGCCTTGACCTTCTCGACGACCTTGGCGACGAACTCGTCGTGGACCGGAGCCTCGACGTAGACGCGCTCGACCGAGACGCAGGTCTGGCCGCCGTTGAACATCGAGTAGAAGACGGCGTGGTTGGCCGCCCGCTCCAGGTCGGCGTCGGCGAGGACGACGAACGGGTCCTTGCCGCCGAGCTCCAGCGAGCAGGGGATCAGCCGCTCGGCCGCGGCCTTGGCCACCAGCTTGCCGGTCTTGGTCGAGCCGGTGAACATGATCATGTCGACCACGTCGACCAGCGCGCCGCCGGTCGCCCCGCGGCCGGTGACCGTCTGGAAGACGCCCTCCGGCATCCCGCACTCGCGCAGCGCGCGCTCCATCATGATCGACGTCAGCGGGGTCTCCTCCGACGGCTTGAGGATCACGCTGTTGCCGGCTGCCAGGGCCGGGATCGAGTCGCCGACGCTGTTCGTGAACGGGTAGTTCCACGGGCCGATGACGCCGATCAGGCCGAGCGGCGCCTGGCGCACGATCAGCTTCTTGCCCTTCAGCAGCGGCGTCGCCGTCTTGACCTTCTCGTCGGACAGGTACTTCTCGGCGTTGTCGGCCCAGAACCCGAATGCCGCGGCGCCGTAGGAGACCTCGGCGACCTGGGCGTCCTCCCAGGCCTTGCCCGTCTCGGACACGATCGTCCGGATGAACTCGTCCTTGTTGTCGACGATCCACTTCTGCGCCCGCCGCAGGACGCGGCCGCGTCCCTCGTAGCCGAGCGCCGCCCAGGCCGGCTGGACCGCGCGCCCGCGCTCGGCCGCTCGGCGGACCTCCTCGGGCCCGCTGTCCGGGACGTGCGCGATGATCTCGCCCGTCGCCGGGTTGACGACCGGAATCTCGGTCGCGCTGCTGCTGCTCGCGGCGCCGTTGCCGTTCACGGTCGCGGCATCCGCCACCGTCTCGTCCGTCGTGCTCACCGGTCGTCTCCCGTCCGTGGACCTGGCTCTGGGGCGATCCTACCCCGCCCCAGGCCAAGCATACATGTGAAGATGACACTGGCGTCACGTTTCGCGCGGTGCTCCGCGCACTCTGCGGACGCAGGTCAGTCGCGCTGGCCGCGGCCGTACAGCAGCTTCACGCCGCGGCCGAGCAGCTTGAAGATCCGCCCGTTGTAGGGGTAGGTGTGCGGGTCCTTGTGGAGGTGGAAGCGCGAGACGACCAGGGTCTGGGTCGCGCAGTACTTCTTGATCCCGGCCGCGCCGTGGCGAGCGCCGAGGCCGGAGTCCTTCCAGCCGCCCATCGGCGCTTCCATCGCGGAGTAGCCGATCAGCGCGTCGTTGACGTGGACCGTGCCGGCCTGGATCCGGCGCGCGATCTGCTCGCCCTTGGCGATGTCGCGGGTGAAGACCGAGGCCATCAGGCCGTACGGCGAGTCGTTGGCCAGGCGGATCGCCTCCTCCGAGTCGGCGACCTTCATGATCGGCAGCGTCGGGCCGAAGGTCTCCTCGGTCATGCACTCCATCGAGTGGTCGACGTCGGTCATCACCGTCGGCGGGTACCACCAGCCCTTGCGACTCGGGTCGAAGTCGCCGCCGGCGACGATCTTGGCGCCCTTCTGGCGGGCGTCCTCGACGTGCTCGCGGACCGTGTCGACCTGGCTGGCGATCGTCAGCGACCCGACGTCGGTCGAGCCCGGGGCGGTCGGCAGGTCGTTGCGCAGCGCGCGGGCCTTGTCGGTGACCTTGGCGACGAACTCGTCGTAGACCGGCTCCTCGACGTAGACCCGCTCGACCGAGACGCAGGTCTGGCCGCCGTTGAACATCGCGTAGTAGAGCGCGTGGTTGGCGGCGCGCTCCAGGTCGGCGTCGGCGCAGACGATGAACGGGTCCTTGCCGCCGAGCTCCAGCGAGCAGGGGATCAGGCGCTCG
>NZ_AGUD01000013.1 GCF_000240225.1 Patulibacter medicamentivorans | reverse complement strand
GCGATCGTCCGCCGTCCGCGCCCGACCGCGACTGGCGCGACGCGACGGTGCTGGACGCCGCCGCGATCGGCCTGGCCCAGGCGACCGCGCTCTGGCCCGGCATCTCGCGCAGCGGCGCGGTCCTGGCCGCGTCGCGGGCGCGCGGCTTCTCGCGCCGCTCGGCCGGGCGCATCTCGGCGGCGCTCGCGGTCCCCGTCGTCGGCGGCGCCACGGTCCTCAAGGTCGTGCGGCTGGCCAAGCGCGTGCGCGAGGGCTCGATCGCGCCGGCGAGCCTGGCGCCGCTCTGCGCCGTGACCGTCACCAGCGCCGCATCCGGGCTGGTCGCCGCGCCGATCGCCCGCCGCACGCTCGACGGCCTGCCGCTGGCACCGTTCGCGGCCTACCGGACCGCGCTCGCCGCGGTCCTGCTGTGGACCGACCGCCGCTGGGCGACGGTCCCCGAGCGGCCGCTCTGAGCAACCGGCGCGGGGCGGCCGCGGCACGCCGTCGGGTGGCGCTTCGCGCACGGCCCGCCGTCGTGGCCCGGCCCGCTGAGCCGCATCCCCGCCCGCCGACCTGCCACCATCACACGCGATGAGCGACGCCTACGCTGCCTCCGGGGTCGACACCGACCAGTCAGACGCCGGCGTCGGCGCCCTGGTCGGGGTGCTCAAGACGATCGAGACCGGCAAGCCGTCGCTGTCGGTCCTGGCCTCGGGCCACTACGCGAGCGTCCTGCGGGTCGCGCCCAACCTGGGGATCGCGGTCGCGACCGACGGCGTCGGCTCGAAGCTGATCGTCGCGGAGGAGACCGGCCGCCTGGGCACGGTCGGCATCGACTGCATCGCGATGAACGTCAACGACCTGATCTGCGTCGGTGCCGAGCCGATCGCGATGCTCGACTACCTGGCGGTCCAGGAGCCGGACGCCGCGCGGCTGGCCGCGATCGGCGAGGGGCTGCGGGCCGGCGCGACCGACGCCGGGATCGAGATCCCCGGCGGCGAGCTTGCCGTCCTGCCGGAGCTGCTGCGCGGCCACCCCGATCCCGGCGGCTTCGACCTCTGCGGGACCGCGATCGGCACCGTCGCCCTCGACGAGCTGGTGACCGGCGCCGCGATCACGCCCGGCGACGCGCTGATCGGCCTGCCGTCGAGCGGGATCCACTCCAACGGCTACACGCTGGCGCGCAAGGCGCTGCAGCAGGACGGCGGGCTGGCGCTCGACGACCGCCCGGCCGAGCTCGGCGGCGCGTCGGTCGCCGACGCGCTGCTGGAGCCGACGGTGATCTACGTCCGCGCGGTCGTCGAGCTGCTGCAGAGCGGGCTTCCGGTCCGCGGCCTCAGCCACATCACCGGCGGCGGGCTGCTGAACCTGGTCCGGCTCGGGGCGCTCGACGCGACCGGCGCACCGCACCCCGATGCCGCCGACGGCCCGCGGCTGGGCTTCGCGGTCGAGGACCCGCTGCCGCTGCCTCCCGTGATGACGCTGATCCAGCGCCTCGGCAACGTCTCCGACGCCGAGATGTGGGAGGTCTTCAACATGGGCTGCGGCTTCGTCGCCGTCGTCTCCGAGGAGGACGTCGACGCCGCCGTCTCGATCCTCGGGAAGCGCCACCCCGGCACCCGCCGGATCGGCACCGTCACCGATCGCGGCGGCGAGTGCACCGCGCCCGGTGGCGTGGTGCTGCGCGGCTGAGGCCACGCCGGGTCGGCGACCGGCGGCGTTCGCGCCGGGCCGGGCGCGCCGAGCGCCGCGCAGGCGGCCGCGAACGGCTTCTCGAAGGTCGGTGAAAGATCCGCGGGGGTGCCGGACATCTCTCCTTCGAGTGCCGGGAAGACGTGTGTTCCCGCGCTTTCCACGAGGGCAGTCCCATCCGGCGACGCCACCCCCCAATGCCGGATCGCCCGCGTAGTCCCACACACCAGCCCCGCCAGAGTGGCGCCGACCGGGAGTCCCCACCTCGCCCGGTCGGCGCCCGCGGCGCCCAGGCGGCGGAGTCGTCGCGCAGCGCCCACCGAACCCAGCCACCGTCACGCGACGGATCGAGCCGGGCCCACCGGATCAGGGCCGCGCGCCGACCTCTGCCACGCCCCGCGCAGTGACCAGCACCGTCTGCTCGATCAGGTCGCCGTCCATCATCGGCGAGCGGTCGAGCCGCCGGGTCACGTGCGCGAGCGGCTGCGCGGCCCGCTCGACGAAGATCAGCGTGTCGCGCTGACGGGCGCCCGTGTAGTCGGAGTCGATCGAGACCGACGTGCCCGCCCGCCCGAGCGGGTCGCGCGCGGTGCCGTCGAGCGCGACGCCCGGGATCGTCGCCATCACGTCGAACAGCGCCGCCCGCAGCCGCGGCGAGGATCCGGTCTCCATCAGCAGCGTCGCCGCCTGCTCGAAGATCCCGACGTCGACCGGGACGTCGG
The DNA here is from genome assembly GCF_000240225.1 of Patulibacter medicamentivorans. GTDB lineage: Bacteria > Actinomycetota > Thermoleophilia > Solirubrobacterales > Solirubrobacteraceae > Patulibacter > Patulibacter medicamentivorans. The sequence goes on along the minus strand of NZ_AGUD01000013.1, from coordinate 13,885 downwards.
ACTCGGCGGCGACCCGCCGCAGGATCGCGCGCAGCGCCTCGCGATCGGTCGGCAGGTCGCGCAGGGACGGCAGTCCGTCGGGGCGCTCGCCGAAGCCGACCAGCTGGCCGGGCCCGTAGCGGCGAACGGCGACGCGCGAGCCGGACGCGACCGGCGGGTGCCGGGGATCGCCGTCCATCCGCTGGCGGTCGCGCGGACCGACCGGGCGGATCGGGGCGGTGACCGTGCGGGTGCGCCCGGAGCCGTCGGGCGCGACCCAGGCCTCGATCGTGCTCGGCCGGTAGTAGCTGTACGGCGGCTGGTGGTCGGATGCCCCGAGCAGCAGCTGCTCGAGCTTGGTGTAGGCGATCGGCCCGGTCGCCGGCCGCACCGCCTGCGCGTCGGCCGCGTCGGAGGTCGCGCGCAGGATCCTCGCCGCGTCGGCGACGGCCGGCCCCGAGGAGGAGAGCACGCTCGCGCCGACGATCACCGCGGCGGTCGCGACGCCGCCGCCGAGCGCCACGCGCAGCGGTCGCCGCGGAGCGAACGGCGATCGCGGCGCGGGGTCGCGCGGGGTCGCGAAGATCCGCGCGGGCACCGGCGGGATCGGGTCGAGGCGCAGGGCCGCGACGTCGACCGGGTCGAGGCGCTCGAGCAGCTGGAGGACGGAATCGGTCATCGGGTCTCCATCACGGGAGGGGCGGACGCGGAGTCGCCGGGAGGCGCGTCCGCCGGGTCGGAGGGGTGGTCCAGCAGCTGCCGCAGGCGCTGCTTGGCGCGGTGCAGCCGGACGCTGAAGCGGGGGGCCGCGATGCCCAGGACGGCGGCGGCCTCGCGCGGGGCGAGGCCGTCCCAGACGATCAGGCTGAGGACGTCGCGATCGGACTCGGAGAGGCGGTTGAAGGCGGCCATCACCCGCTCGGTCGCCCGATCGTCGTCGTCGGGCGACGCCGGATCGCGGGCGAAGCGCTCGTCGGGCTCCCGCTCGAGCCGGGCGATCAGGGCCTGGGCGCGACCGCTGCCGCGACGGGCGTTGGCGACCGTCTTGCGAGCGACGCCGAGCAGCCACGGGAGCGACGGCTCGGGCAGGTGCTCCAGCCGCCGCCAGGCGACGAGGAACGTCTCGGAGGTGACGTCCGCGGCAGCGTCGCGATCGTCGATGCGGCGCAGGACGAAGGCGTGGACGGCGCGATGGTGCTCGGCCCACAGGGCCTCGAACCGCTCGCGTGCCGCCTGGTCGTTCACCTCGCTCGCGCCGTCGGGGATCTCACACCTACGTACTGTCCACCAGCGGCCGCGACCTTTCAGCGGCGCGGCGCGCGTCACCGGCCGGCGACCCCGCAGCCCGGCGGCACCCGGGCGTCGAGGTCGGCGGCGGGCAGGTCAGCAGCGGCTGTCGAGGGCGCTCACGAAGACGCTCGAGGCCCGGTTGTTGAAGCTGCCCAGGGTCGACGTCGCCGAGTGGCTGTCGAAGCAGCGCCAGGCGCCGTTGCCGTTGGAGTCCTCGGCCAGCAGCGCGTCCCAGTCGCGACGGTTCTTGACCGAGGCGGTGGTGTCGTTGAAGCCGAAGTCGCCCAGGTTCTGCCAGCGATTGGCGCTGAACTGCCGCAGCCCTCCGCCGTAGTCCGTCAGCGAGTAGAGGCAGACGTAGTCCGCGCTGCAGTCGTCGGCGGCCGCGGCGGCCAGGCCGACCGCGCCGTCGCCGTAGAAGGTCACGTCGGTGTCGGCGGCCGCGTCGCGGGTGTCCTGGTAGGCCTTCAGCCGCTGGATCTCGGGCGGCGCCTGCTCGGCGGTGCCGCGGGGCATGAAGTACACGGTCAGCGCGCGGCGACCGGCCGCCAGCGGCCGTTGGCGGACCTGGTAGTAGCCGGGATCGGATGACGGCGACAGGTCGGCGCCGCTGTCGACGGTCGTCACGGCGGCTGATGGAGCCTCCGTCTCGCCGAGCGGCGGGGCGGCGAGGGCTGATGGGACGAACGCCGACGCGGCGAGCAGGGTGCTCGCGCAGGCGGCGGCGAGGACGGGGAGACGGGTCACGCGACCCTCCTTCGGTTCGGTCGGCCGCGCGGACGGGACCCGCGAGACCGGGGGGTGTACCGGGACCGAACGGTAGGGGCTGGCATACGCCGGCGCAAGCCGGCGGAGCGAGGGCGACGCCGGGCGCGAGACCGCCCTCGACGGTGCAACGAGGCGTGCAGCAGGGGGTAGGTGACCAAGATGGTGCGCCATCCTGCGCCGACAACCGGCAAGATCGTCTCCGTGGATCCCCATCCCACCGTCCCGCGCCCCGATCGGGCCCCATGCCAGCGACCTGACCGCGCCGCCCGTGGGATCCCGTCCCCGCTCGGATCGCCGGGGGAGCGGACGCCGACACGCGCCGTGGCCGCACAATAGGTCCGTCCCCCGGTGACCATCGACGTCGGAACACTGCTCGCGGATCGCTACCGCCTCGAGGCCCAGATCGGCTCGGGAGGGATGTCGACGGTCTATCGCGCGTTCGACACCGTCCTCGAGCGGACGGTGGCGATCAAGCGGATGCACCGCGAGATCGCCGAGCACTCCGAGCAGCTGGAGCGCTTCCGTCGCGAGGCCCGCGCCGTGGCGCAGCTGAACCACCCGCACATCGTGCAGGTGATCGACGCCGGCGAGCACGACGACACGCCGTTCATCGTCTTCGAGCACGTCCGCGGCGAGACGCTCAAGGAGCGGATCCAGCGCGCCGGCCGACTGCCGGTGACCGAGGCCGTCGCCTACGCGATCGAGATCGCCCGCGCGCTCGGCGCCGCCCACGATCGCGGGATCGTCCACCGCGACGTCAAGCCCCAGAACGTCCTGATCAACGAGGAGGGCCTGGCGAAGGTCACCGACTTCGGGATCGCCCGGACGCTGGAGGAGCACGGCCTGACCGCCGACGGCCGGGTCCTCGGCACGACCGACTACGTCTCGCCCGAGCAGGCGATGGGCCACGAGGTCACGGGCCAGAGCGACATCTACTCGCTCGGGATCGTGCTCTTCGAGATGCTCGTCGGGGACATCCCGTTCCACGGCGAGAACCAGGTCGCGGTGGCGATGAAGCACGTCCGCGAGGAGCTCCCGGACGTCCAGGCGCTGCGGCCCTCGGTCGGCGCCGCGCTGGCCGCCGTGGTCGACCGCGCCACGGCCAAGGACCTCGACGTCCGCTACCCCAGTACCGACGACCTGGTCGCCGACCTCGAGGACGTGCTGACGATCGAGGCCAGCCGCCGCGGCGAGGCGACCGGCGAGGCGACCGCCGTCCTGCGCACGCTGCCTCCCCAGAAGCGCCAGCGGCTCAACCTGCGGGTGCGCCGCCGCGGGCTGCTGCTGGTCGCGATCGTGCTGGTGCTCGGGGCGCTCGCCGCGGCCGCGATCCAGCTGCTCCCCGACGCGACCCAGCGCGGCACCGGCCAGCGACCGTCGACCCCGGCCGCCAAGGGCGAGGTGGCGGTCTCGCTCTCGCCCAACGACGCCCACGACTACGACCCGCTCGGCGACAACGCCGAGCACTCGTCCGAGACGGCCCGCGTGCTCGACGGCGACCCGAACACCGACTGGTCGACCGAGCGCTACACCGGCGGCACCCTGCCGAAGCAGGGCGTCGGCATCTACCTCGACGTCGGCAGCGAGACCGTCTCGGCGACGCGGCTCTCGCTGGCCACCTCGACCCCCGGCTGGTCGGGCAAGGTCTACGCGGCCGCCGACGGGTCGGGACCGCCCGCGGGCTTCCCCGACCCGGGCTGGGTCGCGGTCGGCGACATCGAGGACGCCCGCGCCAAGCAGAACGTCCCGCTGAAGACCAACGGAACCCGCTACCGCTACTACCTGGTCTGGATCACGGCCCTGCCCGAGGGCGGCGGCAAGGTCGGGATCAGCTCGCTGAGCCTGCTCCGGCGCCGCTGACCGTGCGGGAGGACCGCCCGGGCCAGGCTAGGGCAGGCCGGCGGCGCTCGTCCGGCGATCGCGCGCGTAGCGGAGGTTGACCAGCGTCAGCAGCAGCGCGCCGATCGCGGCGTAGAGCACCAGCACCCGGATCGGGAAGGCGGTCGAGGCGTCGGGGAAGTAGAGGACGTCGCGCAGCAGCGAGACGCCGGCGCCGGTCGGCAGGTTCTGGCCGAGGTGGTGCCAGAACGACGGCAGGAACTCGGGCGCGCTGCCGCCGCCGGAGATCTGCGACCCGAGCACGAAGTACAGGAGGCTGGTGATCCCGGCGCCGGCCGAGCCGATGATCGAGACCAGGCCCGCGGTCGACGCCGTGACGGCGAGGCTGATCAGCGACACCGCCCCGACCCGCGTCAGGTAGTCGGCGCCGCTGCCGACGCCGAACGCCGCCGCGACGCCGGTGATCACGAACCCGAACAGCAGCGCGTAGAGGACGAGGAAGGTCCACGGCAGGACCCCGCGGCGCAGGTCGGCCCGGAAGCCGGGGACCAGCCGCCCGAGTCCCAGGACCCCGATCGAGCCGCCGAGGGTGATCACCTGCAGCAGCAGCGCGATGCTGGCGCCGCCGGCGTCGTCCTTCGGCAGCGGCGCGACGTCCTTGATCCGCGGAGCGCCGTCGGGCGTCGCCGCCCCCAGCGATCCGCGCAGGAAGTTCGCCACCTGGTTGCTGGCCGCCGAGGCGATGATCAGGCGCCGCACGCCGCCGCCCTGCGACGGCACGATCGCGCCGTAGATCCGCCGCTGCGCGATCAGCCGCGCGGCCTCGCCGGTGCTGGCGACCGGCCGCACCCGCAGGGCTCCGGCGGAGCGCTGCTCGAGCGCCTGCGCCGCCGCCGGCGGGCCGACGACCGCGACCGGCAGGTGCCGCGCCCGCGGGCTGTGCCCGATGCTCAGGAAGGCCGCGCCGAGCACCAGCGCCAGCGCCACCCCGACGGCCGCCAGCAGCGACGCGAAGCGCCAGAACCGGCGACCGGCGAGGCCGTTGGCGGCGTCGCCATCCGGCGTCGCAGGGACGGTCGGGGTCGGCGCCCCGGCCGGCTCGTCGATCGGGGCGGGGGGCTCCTCGGCGGCCATGGCCGCGAGTATCGCGAAGCCTCAGGACGCGGACTGGCGCGCCCCGCCGGCGGCTGGCGCGTCGGCGATCAGAAGGCGTGCGCCCGCTCACGGGCGAAGCGCTCGGCGGCCAGCTCCACCAGCCGCGAGACCAGGTCGGGGTAGGCGACGCCGCTGGCCTCCCAGAGCTTCCCGTAGACCGATGTCTCGGTGAACCCGGGCAGCGTGTTGAGCTCGTTCAGGAGCACCGTCTCGCCGTCGACGAAGAAGTCGACGCGGGCCAGGCCCTCGACGCACGAGAGCGTGAACGCGCGGGCGGCGATCTCGCGCAGGGTCGCCTTCGCCGTGTCGCTGATCGGGGCCGGGACCCGCAGCTCCATCCCGCCCGGCGTGTACTTCGCCTCGTAGTCGTACCAGGCGTCGGGATCGTCGCTGGTGAGGACGATCTGCCCGACCTCGGAGACCTCCGGCGCGGCGCCCGACCCGAGCACGGCCGTCTCGGCCTCGATCCCGGTCGCCGCCGCCTCGACGATCACCCGCGCGTCGTGGCGGAGGGCGCCCTCGATCGCCGGCGCGACCTCGTCGGCCGTGTGGGCGGGCGCGATCCCGACCGACGAGCCGAGCCGCGACGGCTTCACCCAGACCGGCAGCCCGAGCCCGGCGACCCGCTCCAGCACGGCGTCGCGGTCGGCGTCCCAGTCGGCGGCCTGGACCGCCTCGTAGTCGACCTGCGGGATCCCGGCCGCGGCCATCAGGTCCTTCGAGATCAGCTTGTCCATGCAGACGGCCGAGCCGAGCACCGGTGCCCCGACGTAGGGGACGTCGAGCAGCTCGAGCAGGCCCTGGACGGCACCGTCCTCGCCGAACGGGCCGTGCAGGACGGGGAAGGCCACGTCGCAGTCGAGCAGGCCGGCGCCCGGGGTCAGGGTGACGGTCCGGCCGTCGTCGGTCGTCCATGCGCCCTCCCGGGTCAGGTGGACCGGGACGACCTCGTGGCCGGCGCTGCGGAGGCCGTCGGCGACCGACGCGGCCGACCGCAGCGAGACCTCGTGCTCGGACGAGCGACCACCGCCCAGGACCGCCACCTTGCTCATGCACGCCTCGTTCTGTCGTCGCCTGCGGCGGACCAGGCGATCACGCGCAGGATCCAGCCGCCCAGTTCGCTCGGTCCGGCGCCCGCGGACCGCGACCCGGCCGGCAGGGCGCGCAGGGCCACCGGCGCCGTGCGCACGCTCGCGCCGGTGGCGACCGGCGAGCGACCGCCGCCGGGGTCGGTCGTCGACGCGCCGGCGCCGTTGTCGCTCGGGTTGGTCGTCGTCGTCGGCTGGAACTTGCCGATCTGCAGGTCGATGATCGAGTTCTTGGGGACCTTGCGGTTCCGCGGGAACTGGTTGACGACCTTGCCGTCGAGCGCCTCGTCGGTCACCGAGACCGTGGTGTAGCGCGGCCTCAGCCCCGCGTCCTTGAGCGCCTTGTCGGCGTCCGCCCGCGTCTGCTTCTCGACGTCGGGGACCGTGACGTCGGTGTTGGCCGGCGGGTTCGGCTCGTCGGCGGGCTTCTTGGCGACGGTCAGGCGAACGGCGCTGCCCTTCGCGACCATCGTCTTGGCGGGCGGGTTCTGCGCCGTGACGTCGCCCGGGGTGGCGGTGGTGCTCTCGCTCTCCGTGACATCGGCGGTCAGGCCCTGGGCCTTGATCGCGGCCTCGGCCTCGGCCCGCGTCCGGCCGACCACGTCGGGGACCTCGACCTGGTCCTTGGCCGTCGGGACGCCGCTCGACACGATCAGCTGGATCTGCGACGTCGGATCGACCTGGACGCCCGCCTCCGGCTGGGTCTCGATCGCCTGGTCGGCCGGGATCGTCTGGCTGGACTGCTCGCGCTGGAGGATGTTGGCGTCGGCGAAGCCGGCGTCGCGCAGCTTCTGGCGGGCGGCCGCCGCGCTCAGCCCGTCGACCACCGGGACCGTGATCTGCTTGCGGCCCGCGGAGACCGAGATCAGCACGGTCGAGCCGTGGCGGACGCGGCGGGGCGCGCGCGGGTCCTGGCGGAAGACCTGGCCCTTCGGCGCCTCGTCGAGCACGCTCTCGGTCTTGACCTTGAAGCCCCGCTCCTCGAGCCGCTGCTCGGCCTTGGCCTGGCTGATCCCGATCACGTTCGGGACCGTCTCCATCCGGCCGAAGATCAGGTAGCCGATCAGCGCCAGCGCGACCAGCGTCGCGAGGGCGACCGTGATCGTCCACGCCCGGCGGCGGCGCTGGCGGGCCTCGGCCTGCTCGCGGGCCTCCTCCGGCGCGACGCCGGCGGGCACCGCCATCCCGGCGGCGGGCTGCAGCCAGCCGCCGGTCGGCTGGTCGACGCCGTAGCCGCGGGCGCCGGTGGTGAAGGTGCCGCGCTCGGGCTCGGGCGCGCCGGAGACGATCCGGTGGCGGACCTGCTGGAGCGCGCCGATGAACTCCTCGGCATCGGTGAACCGCTCGTCCGGCGCCTTGTTGAGCGCCCGCATCACGACCGCCTCGAGATCCGCGGGGACCTCGGGGTTGACGATCGAGAGCGCCGGCGGCTCCTCGTTGACGTGCTTGAGCGCGATCGCCACCGGCTGGTCGCCGTCGAACGGCAGCCGGCCGGTGAGCATCTCGAAGAGCACGACGCCGACCGCGTAGAGGTCGGCCGCCGGCGTGATCGGCTGGCCCGACGCCTGCTCCGGGGACAGGTAGTGCGCGGTGCCGACGATCATGCCGGTCTGCGTCATCTGCAGGTCGTCGACGGCGCGCGCGATCCCGAAGTCGGCGACCTTCAGATCGCCGTCGGGGCCGACGAGGACGTTCTGCGGCTTGATGTCGCGGTGGACGAGGCCGCGGCGGTGGGCGTAGCGCAGCGCGTCGAGGACCTGGCTGATCTGGTCGATCGTCTTGACCGGATCGAGCGGCGCCTGGTCGCGGATGACGTCCTTCAACGTCACCCCGTCGACCAGCTCCATCGCCATGTAGGGGATGCCGTCCCAGTCGCCGCGGTCGAAGACCTGGACGATGTGGGGGTGCTGGAGCCCGGCGGCCGACTGGCTCTCGCGGCGGAAGCGGGCGACGACCTGGGGATCCTCGGCGAGCTGCTCGTGCAGCACCTTGAGCGCGACGTGACGGCCCAGCTGCAGGTCCTCGCAGGCGAAGACGTCCGCCATCCCGCCGGTGCCGATCCGTCGCTCGACCCGGTAGCGGGCGTCGATGGTCTGTCCGGTCCGATTCATGGCCTGCTCCGAAGGATGCCGCTCCGTGAACGACGCCGCGTCATCGTCCCGCTCCGCTCTGCAGCGCCGCCTGCATGACCTGCTTGGCGATCGGCCCGGCCACCGGCCCGCCGAAGCCCTGGGTGTTCTCGACGACGACCGCGACCGCGACCTTGGGGCTCGACAGCGGCGCGAAGCCGATGAACCAGAGGTCGTTGAGGCCCTTGGCGATGTTCAGCTCGGCGGTGCCGGTCTTGCCGCCGACCTGGACGCCGCCGCTGAGCGCCGCGGCGGTGCCCGTGCCCTCGTTGACCACGTCGCCCATCATCGATCGCAGGTCGGACGCGGCCCCGCTGCTCATCACGCGCCGGTAGAGCTGCGGATCGACCGTCTTCTGCACGCGACCGTCGGCGTCGACGACCCGGTCGACGAGGTGCGGCTTCATCAGCCGGCCGCCGTTGGCGACCGTCGCCGCGACCATCGCCATCTGCAGCGGCGTGACCTGCAGCTTGTCCTGGCCGATGCCGAGCCGGGCGACGTCGACGAAGCGGCTGGTCGCCGGGATGAAGCGGCCGCGCTTCTTGCCGGCCAGGAACTCGCCGGACGGCCGCATCTGGTCGGCCGGGTAGTCGAGCGGCGGCAGGTCGCCGAAGCCGAAGCGCTTCATGTAGCGGTCCATCGTCGCCTTGCCGAGGTCGCTGGCGACGTTGGCGAAGGCGGTGTTGACCGAGTGGGTCAGCTGGGTCCGCAGCGGGGCGCTGGGATAGCTCTCGCCGCCGGAGTTGTTCAGCACGTGGCCGCTGAAGCTCTGGGCGTTCGACCCGTCGATGATGGTGTCGGGCGTGTACTTGCCGCTGTCGAGCGCCGCCGCCGCGGTCACGACCTTGAAGGTCGACCCCGGCACGTAGGCGTCCTGGGTGGCGCGGTTCGTCAGCGGGTGCGTCCTGCTCAGCTGGTTGAGCTTGGAGAAGTAGTCGGGGCTGGTGCGGGCCTTGTTCGGGTCCCAGCTGGGGACCGAGACCATCGCCAGCACCTTGCCCGTGCTCGGGTCGAGCGCCACGACCGAGCCGGCGCGCCCGGCGAGGCCGTTGATCGCCGCCTGCTGGACGCTCGGCTCGAGCGTCGTGCGGACGTCGTCGCCGCGCTGGTCGCCCTTGATCAGCTTGTCGACGGCGGTCGCCAGCTTGACCGCCTTGCCCGCCAGCCAGTCGTTCTGCGAGCGCTCCAGCCCTGAGAGCTGGCCGAGCGTCGTGTCGCTGAAGCCGACCGGCGCCACGTAGGCCTGGCCCTTGGGGTAGCGGCGCTTGTAGGACTTGACGTTGGTGTCGCGCGAGCGCTGCTGGACGCTGCGCGCCAGGACGCTGCCGTCGGCGGCCAGGATCCGGCCGCGGGGGACGCGCTCGGAGCGGATCAGGTCGCGGCGGTTGAGGGCGTTGTCGCGCAGGCTCTCGTCGCCGAAGACCGTCCACCTCGACGTGAACGCGATCAGCAGGCCGAAGAGCAGGACCGTGACCAGGAAGAGGTTCCGGATCTGCGTGTTCACGTCGGCCTCCGGGCGTCCTCGGAGACGCGCAGCAGCAACGCGAGCAGCACGAAGTTGGCCATGATCGACGAGCCGCCGTAGCTGACGAACGGCAGCGTCACGCCGGTCAGCGGGATCACCTTGGTGACGCCGCCGACGATCACGAACACCTGCAGCGCGAAGACCGCGGTCAGGCCGGTCGCCAGCAGCTTGCTGAACGGGTCCCGGGCGAGGATCGCGACGCGGAAGCCCCGGTGGACGAACAGCAGGTAGGCGAGGATGATCGCCGACGCCCCGAGCAGCCCGGTCTCGTTGGTGATCAGCGCGTAGATCATGTCGGTCTGCGACGCCGGCAGCAGCGGCGTCGTGACGTCGCCGCCGCTCGAGATCGTGGTCCCGATCTCGGCCTGGCCGAAGCCGCGCCCGAAGAGCCCGCCGTCGGCCTGGGCGAACAGCGACTGCGCCAGCTGGTAGCTGGTGCCGTACTCCGGCGGCCGCGGCGTGACGTCGGCGGCCCCGAACAGGATCGGGTCGAACGGGTGCCGCCAGGCCGCCACGCGATCCTGCACGTGACCGACCTTGCTGCCGACCAGGTAGGCCCCGGCGGCGAACGCCCCGATCCCGATCAGCGGGAACCGCAGCTTGCCGGTCGCGACGTAGATCAGGGCCAGGAACGCCCCGAAGAACATCAGCGACGAGCCGAGGTCGCGGATGAAGATCAGGAGCAGCATCGCGGTGCCCCAGATCGCCAGCAGCGGGCCCAGGTGGCGCAGCGGCGGCAGGCTGACGCCGAGCACCTTGCGACCGCCGTGGATCAGCACCTGGCGCGTGTCGCGCAGGTAGCTGGCCAGGAAGATGACGATCCCGATCTTCGCGAACTCGGCCGCCTGGAACGACAGCGGGCCGATCTTGATCGACAGGTAGGCGCCGTTGGTCGCCTGGCCGATCAGCGGGAAGCGCGGCAGGATCAGCAGCACGATCGCGCCGAGGGCGATCGTGTAGCGGTAGCGCTCCAGCTGGTGGTAGTCGCGCAGCGCGAACATCGTCGCGGCGAAGAGGCCGAGCCCGATCACGAACCAGAGCGCCTGCGAGCGGGCGAAGCTCTCGTCGATTCGGTACAGCTCGACCAGGCCGAAGCAGGCGACCAGCGCCACCAGCGGGAACAGGAACGGGTCGGCGTTGCGGGCGGTGAAGCGGATCACCAGGTGGCCGACCAGGCACAGCGCCAGGAACGCGCCGCCGTAGATCAGCGACGTGTTGCCGACGAAGTCGCTGCGCTTGAGGAAGATCGCGGTGAAGCCGGCCGTGATCAGCAACGCCGACGGCAGGAGCGCGAGCGCCTCGCGCGTGCGCGGCTTCACGGCTTGACGACCTCGCCGCGCTCGAGCTTCGACACCAGGTCGTTGGCATCGGCGAGCGAGCGCAGCCGGTGATCCAGCAGCCGCTCGCGCAGGCGCGGATCGACCTCGTCGACCGGCACCGACGACGGGTAGTTCACCGAGTACAGGTGGATCCCGCCGGGCAGGTCGTAGGGCAGGCCCCGGTAGACGGTGACGAGCCCCTTGTGGGTGCCGACGAAGTAGACCGTCTGCGAGGCGAAGTAGCCGCCGATCAGCACGCAGAGCAGCAGGAACAGGACGATGAAGGGCCCCGCCCGGACGCCGCGGCGCTTCTTCGCCGCCGGCCGCGGCTGGCGCGGCCCGGAGACCTCGCCGGCGTGGTGGACCTGGCCCGGGCCCTCGGCGTCCTCGTCGGCTTCGCCGTCGGGCGCGACCGGATCGACGCGCGGCAGCACCGCGGTCGCCTGCTCGTGGGTCGCCGTCGGCTCCTCGCCGGTGGTGCGCCCGCCGCCGAAGCCGGCCGCGTCCTCGACCCGGAACAGCAGCACGGTGATGTTGTCGCGGCCGCCGGCGGCGTTGGCCGCGTCGACCAGCATGTCGACCTGCTCGGCCAGCGTCCGCGGCGCGACGAGGATCTCCTCGATCTCGTCCTCGGCCAGCATCGCCGTCAGGCCGTCGCTGCAGACCAGGTACAGGTCGCCCGAGTCGACCGGCAGCACCTCGGAGTCGACGGCGACCTCGGACTCGGGGCCGAGCGCGCGGGTGATGATCGAGCGCTGGGGGTGCTCGAGCGCCTGCTCCGGCGTCAGGCGGCCCTGGCGGACCAGTTCCTCGACCAGCGAGTGGTCGCGGGTCAGGCGGGTCAGCTGCCCGTCGCGCAGGCGGTAGAGCCGGCTGTCGCCGACGTGGACGACGACCAGGTTGCCGGTGTCGACGTAGGCGGCGGTCAGCGTCGTGCCCATCCCGGCCCGGCGCTGGTCCTTCTGGGCCCGCTCGTGGATCCGCCGGTTGGCCTCGACCACCTGGTCGGTCAGCCGCTCGGCGACGGTCCCGGTGCCCTCGCCGAGCCCCTCGCGCAGGACCTCGACGGCGACCCGCGAGGCGACCTCTCCGGCCTGCGCGCCGCCCATCCCGTCGGCGACCGCGAACAGGGGCGACCGCGCCACGAACGAGTCCTCGTTGTGGGGGCGCTGGCGGCCGGTGTCGGTCCGCTGGGCGTGTTCGGCGACGCGAAGCACTAGGTCTCAGTCATCCAGGTACGTGAACTCGGTGTCGCCGATCCTGATCCGGTCGCCGAGCTGCAGCGGCTGCGGGCCGGCGAGCGGCTCCTCGTTGAGGAAGGTCCCGTTGGTCGAGCCCAGATCCTCCACGATCACCACCCCTGCCTGTCGCACCAGCCGCGCGTGCTTGCCGGACGCATAGGCATCGTCGATCTTGATGTCTACCTGGCTTCCGCGCCCGATGACGGCCCCCGGCCCGATGTCGTACTCGTCGCCGGGCTGATGGCCGACCGCGCGCTCGACCCGCAGGCGCGGCTCGCCGCCGGCCGTCGGGGACAGCCCGCCGGCGTCGGCGAGGCCCGGCGCGACCGCTCCGACGGCACCGCGGCTGAGGTCGGCGACGCTCGACCGCGCGACCCACGCCAGGAACAGGTAGAGGACGGCGACGATCCCGAACTTGAGCGCGACCGAGACCGGCTCGACCAGGTCCGCGAGCGGCAGCGCGGTCATCGCGCCGCCTCCACCCGCAGGACGACGGTGCCCAGCTCGATCGTGTCGCCGGGCTCGAGCGCGGCGCGAGTGCCGGGGGTCGCGACGACGCCGCCGATCCGGACCCCGTTGGTCGACCCGAGGTCCTCGATCGTCCAGCCGTGGGCGCCGGGGCGGATCTCGCAGTGCCGGCGCGAGACCTCGGCGCTGGCGATCACCAGGTCGCACTCGCGGCTGCGACCGATCGTCCCACCCTCGCGCGGGAGGACCTCTCGGCGGCCCTCGAGGATCACGGCCAGCTGCGACGGCGCGCCCCCGACCCCGCTGTCCGGCCCGCGATCGACCGGCGCCCGCGCCGCGGACGGCTGGCGCCCGACGGAGGCCGACGGCCCGGTCGGCTGGCGCGGAGAGACGACCGGCGGCCGGCGCGGCTCCTCGACCCGCGGCGACGGCGCGCCACCCGCGGCGGCATCGGCCGGCTCGTCGTGGAGGGCCGCGACGCCGTAGCGGCTGACCGGCAGCTCGTCGCCGCGGTGGAAGCTGACCTGCGGCGTCTGGGCCAGCGCGAACCGCTGCTCGCGAGCGTGCACGAGCAGGTGGTTGGACAACTCCTCGTTCAAGGTCGGCCCGAGCGCGGTGATCCGCTGGTGATCGGTGGGGGAGAGGTACACGTCGTAGCGGTGGGCGACCCAGGTGCGGTCCAGGCCCTGGCGCCGCGTGGCTTCCATCTCCCGGACGAGCCCGCGCGCGAGCTCAGCGGGGGTGACCTCGCTTCGGAACAGCCGACCGAAGGTCCCCTCGACCAGGCCGGCAAGCTTGCTCTCGATGTCGCGCAGCACGTGAGACTCAGGCTCGGTCACCGGATGCTACGGGGTGCGGCGCTCGCGCCGGGCCCCCCTCCGACGACCTGCGGCCCGCGCCACGGCTCCCCGCTCCGACCGCGCCGATCGCGATCGCCGCCAGGCAGGCGAGCACCGGGGCGGCCGGGCCCCCGCTCGGACCGCCGGCGACCGCCACCACCGGGGGCACCGCCGCGGCTGCCAGCGCGGCCGCTCCGGACAGCACCACGACGCCGGCCAGGATCCGGCGGTGGAGGGCGGCGGCA
>NZ_AGUD01000014.1 GCF_000240225.1 Patulibacter medicamentivorans | reverse complement strand
CCGGCCGGGAGCGGCCGGACGGCGCCGCGACGTCGCCCCCGCCGGCCGTCTCGAGCCGGCTCCCGCCGACGCCGCGGATCGACCTCCGCAGCTACGTCCCCGAGCTGGGCGCGTTCCCGCGGCGAGCCTGGGCGGACGCCTCGGCGACGGCCCTGCGCGAGGCGCCGGACGGCGTCCTCGAGGGCATGGACGGGCGCGGCACCCCGACGCTGCGCGGCGCGCTCGCGGCGTACCTGGGCCGCGCCCGCGGCGTCCGCACGAGCGAGGACGGGGTGCTCATCACCTCCGGCACGACCCAGTCGATGGCGCTGCTCGGCGAGGCGCTGCGCGGTCGCGGCCCGGTCGTCGTCGAGGCGCCCGGGTTCCCGCTCCACCACGAGCTGCTGCGGCGGGCCGGCGTCGAGACCGTCGCCGTGCCCGCCGACCGCGACGGGCTCGACGTCGACGCGCTGCCCGATCGCGACGTCGCGGCCGTGCTCGTGACGCCGGCCCACCAGTTCCCACTCGGCGGGGTGCTGTCGCCCGAGCGCCGCGCCGCGCTGCTGTCCTGGGCGACCGCCCACGACGCGCTGGTGCTCGAGGACGACTACGACGGCGAGTACCGCTACGACCGCGACGCCCCTCCGGCGATCCAGGGCAGCGATCCCGAGCGGGTCGTCCACCTGGGCACGGCGAGCAAGACGCTGGCGGGAGCGATGCGGCTCGGCTGGATCGCCGCTCCCGAGCGGCTCTACGGCCCGCTGGCCGACGCGAAGGGCTGGGCCGACGGCGGGACCTCGGTCCTCGTCCAGCTGGCGATGGCCGAGATGATCGGCTCCGGCGCCTACGACCGCCACGTGCGCCGCAGCCGCGACCGCTACCGCCGCCGCCGCGACCACCTGCGCCGAGCGCTGGAGGGCGAGCTGCCGGAGGCCGAGGCGCTCGGGGTCGCCGCCGGCCTGCACCTGACGCTGCGGCTGCCCCCCGACGTCGACGTCGCGCTGCTGCTGCGGCGCGCGTGGCAGCGCGGGATCGCCCTCCACGGCGGCGTCGTCGGCGAGACCCCGGGGGTCGCCGAGGGGATGCCCGACCACCCGCTGGCGGGGCCGGTGCTGCTGATCGGCTTCGGCAACCTGCCCGACCCGTCGGTCGAGCGGGCGGCGCGCGAGCTGGCGGACCTGGTGAACGGGGCACGGGCGGCCTGAGCCGGCTCGGCTCCTCGCACGTCCGTCCAGCCTTCCGCCCTGGTGGCCCACTCGGATCCCCTGAACGGGCTACTGTCCGCCGACCAAAACGGTTGGAGGTTGCATGAGGTCACATGGTGCGTGGTGGGTGGCGCTGGCGATGGTCGCCGGCATATTGGGGTTCCCGGCGCTGGCGGCGGCGGATCGCGAGTTCACGCCACGGTTCTCGACCAACGCCTCCGGCGACGTGCTGCTGGCGGCCAACACCCTGATGACCTGCGCGTCGTCGGCCAGCGGCTGCAGCGCCGCCCAGGCCGGCGGCACCGGCAACAACAACGGCTTCACGATGCAGCCCGTCGACGTCGACGGCGATCCGAGCACGGCGAACTCGTCGCGGGCGCGCCTCGACCTCCCCGCAGGCTCGCGGGTGCTCTTCGCGGGGCTCTACTGGACGGCCGACGGGCAGGGACTCGCCGACCAGAACGCACGCAGGAGCGTGCGGTTCCGAGCGCCCGGTGACGGCGCCTACCGGACGCTGGGCCCGACCGGCACCGTTCTCGACACCGGGACGATCGGTGGTCACCAGGCCTACCAGGGGTTCCAGGACGTGACGTCGATCGTCCAGGCCGCAGGTGGCGGCGCCTACACCGTCGGCGGCGTCGCGGCCCGGACCGGCGCCACCGACCTCTGGGCCGGCTGGGCGCTGGTGGTCGTGGTCGAGGACCCGTCGCAGCCCGCCCGCAACCTCACGGTCTTCGACGGCCTCAAGTCGATCAACTCGACCGCGCCGCCGTCGACGATCCAGATCAGCGGCTTCCAGACCCCGCCGGCGGGACAGGTCCGGACCCGCGTCGGCGTCGTCGCGGCCGAGGGCGACCGCGGGACGACCGGGGACACCGCGTCGCTCGACGGCCGCCGGCTGACCGACGCGCTGACGCCGGCGACGAACTTCTTCAACAGCACGCTCTCTCGCGACGGGGTGCGGCTGGCCGGCGGCGATCCGGACCATGCCAACACGCTCGGGTTCGACGCCAAGATCGTCCAGGCCGATGGGTTCCTCGCCAACGGCGCGACGAGCGCCTCGTTGACCCTGACGACCAACGGCGATGCCTACCTGCCGGGCGTCGTGACCTTCGCCACCGACCTCTACGCGCCGAAGCTCGAGGCGACCAAGACGGTGGAGAACGTGACCCGTCCCGGCGAGCCGGCGCGGCACGGCGACCGGCTGCGCTACGTCGTCGAGTACCGCAACAGCGGCCTCGACGGGGCCGGCAACCTGATCCTGCGCGACCCGCTCCCGGCCGGCGTCGGCTACGTCGCCGGCACGCTTCGCCAGACCGCGGGCCCGGGCGGTCCGGGGGCGGCGGGACCGACCGACGCCGCCGGCGACGACGTCGGCGAGTACGACGGCGCCTCACGGACCCTGGTGCTGCGAGGAGGCGCGAACGCGAGCGCGACCGCCGGCGGCAGGCTGGCCCCGGGCGAGTCGCTGCGCTTCACCTTCGACGTCACGGTCGACGGCGACGTCGTCGACGGGGCCCAGATCACCAACGTGGCCCACGCCGGCTTCGACGCCCAGACCCTCGGCACGGTCTTCGGGGACGTGCCGAGCCCGCCGGCGGTCACCCCGGTCGTCGCGCCCGACCTGACGATCGCCAAGAGCCATGCGGGCTCGATCGTCGCCGGTCTCGACACGACCTTCTCGTTGACGGTCCGCAACGTCGGCGGCGCCTCCAGCGTCGGCCCGATCACCGTCACCGACGACGTCGACGGCGGTGCCTTCTCCGCCGTCGCGTCCGCGTCGGGGTCCGGATGGAGCTGCACCGTCACCCCGCAGCCGGGAGGTGACCGGCGGGTCGTCTGCACGACCACGGCGACGGTCGCGCCGGGAGCGGACCTGCCGCCGATCGAGCTCGTCGCGACCGCCGCCGACCCGCTGCCCGCGCAGGTCGCCAACACCGGCGTCGTCGCCGGCGGCGACGACGCCAACCCGGCCAACAACGCCGCCACCGATGCCGCGCCCGGCACGAGCCGCGCCGATCTGCGGGTCACGAAGCTGTCCGATGCTGCTCGCGCGATCGAGGGCGACGTCGTGACCTGGACGGTGGCGGTCGAGAACGCCGGTCCGTCGACGGCGGTCGCGGCCACGCTCAGCGACCCGATGCCTCCCGGCCTGACGGTCCTCGACGTCAGCAGCGACCGCGGGACCTGCACGACCGCGGTCAGCTGCCAGCTCGGCGACCTGCCGCGGGGCGCGACCGCGACGATCACGATCCGCACGCGGGTCGCCGGCAACGACACCACGATCACCAACGTCGCGACCGCCGCGTCGGCGACGACGGAGGCCAACCTCGCCGACAACGAGGCCAGCGCCGAGTTGCGGGTCGACGCCAGCGCCGACCTCTCCGTCGCGAAGCGGGTCGAGATCGTCGGTTCGAACGACCCGCCGGTGGCGGGCGATGACCTCGACTACCGGCTGACGATCCACAACGACGGCCCGGGAGCGGCAGAGCGGGTGCGGCTGAGCGATCCGCTGCCGGACGGCTACGAGTGGGTCTCCACCAGCGCCGACCCGCCGCTCGCGTGCGATCCCCCGACCGGCGGGGCGATCGTCTGCACGGCGACCTCGCTGCCGGCGGGGGCGACGGCGACGGTCAGGGTCCACGGGCGGATCCTGCGCGGCGGCCGCTTCGACAACCGCGCGTCCGTCGGCTCGGCGACGGCCGATCCCGACCCGTCCGACAACGACGACTCGACGACGACGATCGCCCGGCCCGCGGCCGATCTGCAGCTGACGAAGCTGACCCGGACTCGGACGCCGATCGCTCCCGGCGAGACCGGGATCTTCGACCTGCGGCTGGTCAACGCCGGGCCAAGCGTGGCGACGGCGGCGAGGATCGTCGACGAGCTGCCGGCCGGGCTGACGTTCGTGTCCAGCAGCGACCCGCGCTGCACGGCGGCGGGCCGGACGGTCAGCTGCGCCGTGGGCGACCTGGCGATCGGCGATGCGCAGGCGTTCACCGTCGCGATCACGGTTCGCGTCGACGATGCCGCGAGCCCGGGCGCGACGCTGCTCAACGCCGCGGACGCCGGCAGCGACCTGATCGACCCCTATCCGGCCAACCACGCAGAGGACTCGCTCGTGGTCGGGGATCGGCCTCCCGGTCCCGGGCCAGGGACCGGGCCGGGCCCCGGCCCCGGCCCCGGCGGCCCCGGCCCGGGGCAGGGACCCGGTCCGGGAGCGGGCCCGGGACCGTCGCCCAGCGGCCGGATCGCGATCAGCAAGCGCGCCTCCCGGAGTCGCGTTCGAGCCGGCGGTCGCGTCGACTTCCGGATCCGGATCCGGGCGATCGGCGGCCGCGTCGCGCAGGCCGAGGTCTGCGACACGCTGCCGCGGGGGCTCGCGTTCGCGGCTCGCGACGGACTGCGGATCCGCGGGCGACGCGGCTGCGTGACCGTGCGCGACGTCGTGCCCGGGAAGCCACGGACGGTCAAGATCCGCACCCGCGTGCTCGCGAGCACGCGACCGCTGCGGCTGCGCAACGTGGCCACGGCCGCGGTGGACGGCCAGGCCGTCCGTCGTGCCGGCGCGACGATCCAGGTGCGACCCAGTCGTGCACGCGGCGGCGGCGTGACCGGATGAGCGCGGGCCCGCCGGTCGCCCGACGACCGGCGGGCCCGCGCGGCCGCGCTTCCCTAGCCTTGGCCGCATGCGCGTGCGCTTCGCTCCCTCGCCGACCGGCGCCCTGCACATCGGCGGCGCCCGGACGGCCCTCTACAACTGGTTGATGGCCCGCGGCTCCGGCGGCGAGCTGCTGCTGCGGATCGAGGACACCGACCGCGAGCGCTCGACTCCCGAGAACGTCGAGCAGATTCTCGACGCGCTGCGCTGGCTGGGCATCGACTGGGACGGGGACCCGGCCTTCCAGACGCAGCACGAGGCACGGCACCGGGCGGTCATCCAGCAGCTGCTGGCCGAGGACAAGGCCTACCGCTCGCACGCCAAGGCCGACGACGTCAAGGCGTACAAGGCCGAGCACGGCGCCGACAAGGGCTTCCGCGGAGCCGACCATCCGACGCGCGCGGCGGGCGACGACGACAGCGCCGCGGTGCGCCTGCGGGTGCCGGAGGGGGAGACGGTCGTCCGCGACCTGATCCGCGGCGACACGACCTTCCGCAACGTCCACCTCGACGACCCGGTGATCGCCCGCGGCGACGGCAGCCCGCTCTACAACCTGGCGGTCGCGATCGACGACCTCGACGCCGGGATCACGCACGTGGTCCGCGGCGAGGACCACCTGTCGAACACCCCCAAGCAGCTGCTGGTCTACGCCGCGCTCGGCGCCGAGGCCCCGGTCTTCGCCCATCTGCCGCTGCTGCACGGGCCCGACGGCAAGAAGCTCTCCAAGCGCCACGGCGCCGCCTCCGTCCAGGAGCTGCGCGACGCCGGCTACCTGCCCGACGCCGTCATCAACTACCTGGCGCTGCTCGGCTGGGGCGACGAGGACGACGAGACCCAACTGACCCGTGAGCAGCTCAAGCAGCGCTTCGACGTCAACCGGGTGTCGAAGAACCCCGCCCGCTTCGACGAGCAGAAGCTGCGCTGGCTCAACGGCAAGCACCTGCGGGCGCAGGGCCTCGACGGCCTGACCGCGACGATCGCCGAGCACCTGCGGCGGAGCGGCCACGGCGACGCGATCGCCGGCCGCGAGGAGCTCCTGCGGACGGCGGTCGAGATCAGCCAGGAGAAGATCCAGACCGTCGAGGACTTCTGGCCGCTGGCCGGGTTCCTCTTCACCGGTCCCGTCGACGATCCGGCGGCGCGGGAGAAGTGGCTCGACGCACCCCACCGCGAGCACCTGGCGGCCGCCCGCGAGACCCTGGCCGGGCTCGACCCGTTCTCGGTCGAGGCGGTCGACGCCGCGCTGCGGGCGCTGGTCGGGGAGCGCGGCGCGAAGGCGAAGGACGTCTTCCAGCCGGTGCGGGTGGCGCTGGCCGGAACCGCGATCTCGCCCGGGGTCTTCGAATCGGCGGCGGCCCTCGGGCGCGACGAGACGTTGCGGCGGATCGACACCGTGCTTGCCGGCTGAGCCGTCCGCCACGCGATCGAAAATGGTTCGGCCTGCGGGCCAAAACGTCACTGTGGACCAAGGGATACGTAGTACGCGGACATAGTGACCGATCGCTGTCCAGGCAACCGGACTCAAGTTCGATGCCGAAACTGCCGATACGTCCAGAGCCCTGGTGTCGACCCCAGACTTGCTCGTGAGACCTTCCGCCGCCACGCTCACCCCGCCCGTCCCCGCCGCCGGCGGGTCATCAGGGCGCTCCCGGGTGTCGATGGCTGCGGTTCCGACGCGTCCCAACGAGCAGCACGGGCGTCGCCTGACGGCGGCGTTCGAGGCGCTCGAGGGCTTCCCGGCCCTGGGCGAGTCGCAGTCGCGCCTGTTCGCCGCGCTCGACGCCGAGCCGATCGATCCAGCCGCCGTCGTGTCGGCGATCGAGACCGATCTCGGCCTCGGCCTCTCGGTACTGCGCCTGGCCAACCGCCTGGACACCGGATCGGCCGGCCGCGTCTCGTCGATCGCCGAGGCGATCGAGGCCGTCACCCCGCCCTCGCTGCGGGTGCTGGCCGAGCGGACCCGGACCGTCGACTTCTTCGATCGCAGCGGTGGCTGGGGGCGCGAGGCCGACGCCTACCGCCGTCACGTCGCCGCCGTCCAGGGGGCGATCCAGCGGATCGCCGGCGTCCTCGACGAGATCGACGTCGACCTGCTCTCGTCCGCGGCGCTGCTGCACGACGTCGGCAAGCTCGTCCTGCGCCACGCCCACCAGGGCTACCCCGACAAGCTGCTGGCGGCCGACGCCACGCCGGAGGAGCGGCTGGTCAGCGAGCGCCGCGAGCTCGGCGTCGACCACGCCCTGGTCGGCGGCGTGCTGATGCGCCGCTGGGGCCTCCCGCGCGAGCTCGCGCGGCTGGTCGAGCGCCATCACGCCGAGGAGGCCGACCGCGACGTCTCCGTCCTGCGACTGGCGGACCTGCTCGCCCACCACGCTCACGGCGACGAGGTCTCGCCGCAGGTCCTGATGCGCGTCGCGCGCAACGTCGGGATCGACGCGCCGGTGCTGCGCGGGCTGCTCTACGACCAGGCGCTGCCGGCGCCGCGACGGTCGCGTGGGGCGGCGCCGTGCCCCCTGTCGGGGCGCGAGATGGAGGTCCTGCGGCGACTCGCCGCCGGCCGCGTCTACAAGCAGATCGCCGGCGAGCTGGGGCTGTCGACCAGCACCGTGCGGACCCACCTCCACAACATCTACGGCAAGCTCGGCGCCGTCGACCGCGCCCAGGCGGTCCTGATCGCCGTCGAGCGCGGCTGGCTCTGAGCCTCGATCCACCGGTCGTCGGCGGATCCGGGTTGCGCCGCGGCGCCTACGCGGGTCGCGGCCGCGACGCCCGGCGTCGCGCGGCCCAGCGGACGAGCAGCGCCGCGGCCGCGATCCCGAGCGCGTCGATCGCCACGTCGCGCGGCGTCCCGACCCGGCCGGGGACGTGGGCCTGGTGGGCCTCGTCGATCGCGGCCCAGACGACCGCGATCGCGGCGCCGACCGCCAGCGACCGGCCCCACCAGCGCCCCAGCAGCGCCAGCGGTCCTCCCGCTCCGCCACGCCGCCAGCCGTCGACCGCGCGCGTCCAGAGCAGCGTCAGCAGGCCGAACTCGGTCACGTGCGCGCACTTCCGCAGCACCAGGTCGATCGTCCCGAGGTCGGTCTTCAGATCGCTCTGCGCGCTCAGGAACCAGATCAGCCCCATCAGCAGCAGCGGGGGCGCCAGCAGCCCGGCGCGGGCGCTCGGCGTGACGTGCGGTCCGGCCCCTGCCATAGGATCGACAGCCTACGAGGACGCCGCTCCGATGCGAGCCCGCCCTCGGACCACCTGATGCTCTCGATCACCGCCAAGTCGCCCTATGCCGTCCAGGCCCTGACCGAGCTCGGCCGGGCGGGCGGCATGACCACCCCGGTGCCGGTCGCCGAGCTGGCTCGCCGCCGGGAGATCCCCGGTCAGTTCCTCGAGCAGCTGTTCGCGACCCTCCGCCGTGCCGGCCTGCTGCGCTCCCAGCGCGGGGTCCACGGCGGCTACGTCCTGACACGCGACCCGCGCGAGATCACGGTCCTCGAGGTCGTCGAGATGCTCGACGGCCCGCTCGGCCAGGACTCGAAGGGCGTCTTCGCCGAGGTCGCCGCCGCGGCCCGCGAGGTCCTGGCCAGCACGACGATCCAGGACGTCATCGACCGCGAGGCCCGGGAACAGGGCCAGACGATGTACTGGATCTGAGATGGCTGACGAGATCACCGACATCACCGGTCTGATCGGCCGCACGCCGGTCGTGCGCCTGGCGGCGCTCGAGCCCGAGGGCAGCGGCGCCGAGCTCTACGGCAAGCTCGAGCAGTACAACCCCGGGGGCTCGGTCAAGGACCGGATCGCCCTCGCGATGGTGCTCGCGGCGGAGAAGGAAGGCCGGATCACCCCCGGCAAGACGACGATCGTCGAGGCCACCAGCGGCAATACCGGGATCGGCCTGGCGTTCGTCGCCGCCGCCCGCGGCTACGAGCTGGTGATCACCCTCCCGCAGGGGATGAGCCGCGAGCGCGAGACGCTGCTGCGGCTGTTCGGCGCGAAGGTCGACGTCGTCGAGTCGATGGGCGGCATGACCGAGGCGGTCGAGGCCGCCCGCGCGCTGGCCGACAGCGACGACGTCTGGATGCCGGACCAGTTCGCCAACCCGGCGAACCCGGCGATCCACAAGAAGACGACGGGCCCGGAGCTGCTCGAGCAGCTCGACGGCCGGGTCGACGTCCTCGTCGCCGGCATCGGCACGGGTGGCACGATCACCGGCGTCGGGCACGCGCTGAAGGCGAAGAGCGAGAAGACGCTCGTGATCGGGGTCGAGCCGGCGTCGTCGGCGGTGCTCTCGGGCGAGCGTCCCGGTCCGCACCGGATCCAGGGGATCGGCGCCGGCTTCGTGCCGCCCGTGCTCGATCGCCGCGTCGTCGACGAGATCCTGACGGTGACCGACGACGACGCGATCGACACCGCCTGGGCCGTGTCCCGTCGCTGCGGCGTGCTCGCGGGCCTGTCCGGGGGCGCGGCGCTGAGCGCCGCGATCCGGATCGCCGAGCGGCCGGAATCCAAGGGCAAGCGGATCGCCGTGATCCTGCCCGACAGCGGCGAGCGCTACGCCAGCCTCCCGTTCTTCCAGCCGCGCTGAGGGCGGCCCTCGCCGTCGCGCTAGCCTTCATGGAGATGGCCGGCCCCGGGACTCGCCCGCGCGCGCTCGCGGAGCTTCGTCGTGACGTGCGCGCCGCGCGTGAGCGCGATCCCGCGGCGCGGGACGTCAGCACGTTCGAGATCCTCGCGACCTGGCCCGGCGTCCAGGCGCTGCTGGCGCACCGCATCAGCAACGGCCTGCAGCGGCGAGGGGTTCCGTTGCTGCCGCGGCTGCTGGCCCACGTCTCGCGGACGCTGACCGGGATCGAGATCCACCCCGCCGCCGAGATCGGCCAGGGCCTGTTCATCGACCACGGCTCGGGCGTCGTGATCGGCGAGACGGCCCGGATCGGCGACGACGTGACGATCTACCAGGGCGTGACGCTCGGCGGGACCGGCTTCCAGGTCGGCAAGCGCCATCCGACGGTCGGCGACCGCGTCACGATCGGCTCCGGCGCCAAGCTGCTGGGTCCGATCACGGTCGGCGACGGCGCCAAGGTCGGAGCCAACAGCGTCGTGATCACCGACGTACCCCCGAACGCGACCGTCGTCGGCAACCCGGGCCATCCCGTGCGGATCGACGGTCGCAAGGTCGAGGGCCCCGACGCCGACTGGATCCACCTGCCCGATCCCGTCGCCGACGCCGTCCGCGCCCTCGGCCGCCGCGTCGTCGAGCTGGAGCAGCAGGTCCGCGACCTCGGCGGCAGCCCGGCCCCGGCCGAGCCCCGCGACGTCGACTCGTCCTCGTCCGCGGCGGAGCCCGGCGCCCAGATCCACGAGCTGCGCCCCAAGCAGGGCCGCAGCCCCGCCGGCGGCTGAGCCCCGGCTCCGGGCAGCCCGGCCGTCACGAGCGCACGGCGGACCCGCAGTGAATCCCGGTCCGGAGTCGCTGGCCCGTTCACGCTAACGCCGGACCGCTTCGCGGTCTCGCGGCTCGCGATTTCCAACCGCTGCGCCGAGCGTCTCGGAGGGCTTTGGTGAATAGGCGCGACCGGGCATCTCAAGCCGCCTCGATGAACTGCAAACACCATCGGCTACGCTGGTTGCTCTTGCTCGCTTCTTGGGCAAGGGGACGAAAGGGCGGGACATGCGGGTGACACAGACGATGGCCCTGTTGGGCGTGCTCGCTCTCGGCGTAGCGGGCTGTGGGTCGAGCGACGGCGGAGCGACGACCGTCATCGAGAAGGTGGTCGAACCAGCGGCGGGGCAGGAGACGAAGACCGTCACCAAGACCGAGAAGGCGGAGCCTTCCGAGCCGGAGACCCACGAGGCGGACACCAGCGCGAGCGAGGGCGGAGATGGCTGCATCGAGGTGCCGAACGTGGTCGGCAAGGACCACCAGCTTGGGCAGGACACGATGCAGGCTGCGGGCCTCTACAACCTGAGCGAGGAAGACGCGACAGGAAAGGGGCGAGCTCTCCTCTGGGATCGCAACTGGGTTGACGTTCGCCAGTCCCCGTCGGCCGGTAGGTGCGTCAGCCCCGACACGACCGTCATCCTCTACGCGAAGAAGGACGGCGAGTAGGTCTCCTGGCGCGGCGGGGCGGCTTGCTCGGATCCCGAGAACTGCTTGCGGGGTGACGTGGCAGGCCGATTCGGACCACTCAGTAGAAGACGGTGCGGCAGCGGTGGCGGGGGCGGGCCTTGACCTCGGGGCGCTGGCCGGCGTCCCACAGCCAGGCGTCCAGGTGCCGGGCCGGCACGCCGGTGCGGGCGCTCAGCAGCTCGACGGCATGGACCGCGCAGCAGCGGATCTCGTGCTCCGCGCGGTGCAGCGGCAGCAGGTCGCCCTCGTCGATCGCGGCGGCGAGATCCTCGTCGTAGACCAGCGCCCCGGCGCAGCGGAGGACGTGCGGCACGAGGTTGTCGGCGAACATCGTGAGCTCGTCCAGGTCGCGGAGCTCGCCGATCCCGAAGGTCGCGACGTCGCTGCCGAGGATCTGGGCGCGCTTGTAGAGGCCGTGGTCGCGGTAGAACGGCATCCCGTCGACGACCGCCCGGGCCAGCCGCGCCGCCGAGCCGTCCGCGGCCGCGAAGACGTCGGCGGCGCGCCGCTCGCCGAGGAACGCCCCGAGCGCCCGCAGCGCCTCGGCGTAGAGCGCCATCAGGTGGTGCCCCGGCTCCTGGCCGAGGACCCCGGCGACCTCCTCCGCCGTCATCCCCCGCAACTCGGCCGGCGTCCACGGGCCACGATCGCGGAAGCGGTCCGCCAGCGCCCAGGCGATCGTCCAGTAGCCGCTGGAATCGGGGCGCTTGCGCAGGGTCGGGAACCAGCCGGAGCCGAAGTTGATCGCGTTCAGCGTCAGCACGTAGTCGGCGACGTCCGCCGGCTCGCCCTCGTGGAAGTGGCGGGTCGCGTCCTGCGGCGGGATCGGGCCGGGCTCGAGCGCGTCGAGGGTCTCGCGGTCGATCGTCACGAACCGCGCGCGGCCGGCGACGTCGGCCACGTGGCGTCGCACCTCGTCGGGCAGGGACATGCGTGCACCGTAGCGGCCGGCTCCGACGCGGCGGCCACGCCGCCCGCCGCGCGGACTCCTATCCTCGATGGGTGCCCTCCGTCGACGCCTACGCCGCCGAGCTGCTCGAGGGGCTCAACGAGCCGCAGCGCGAGGCCGTCACCCACGAGGGCGGCCCGCTGCTGGTGATCGCCGGCGCCGGGTCCGGCAAGACGCGGGTGCTCACCCACCGGGTCGCGTGGCTGGTCCGGACCGGGCAGGTCGGGCTGGGGGAGATCCTCGCCGTGACCTTCACCAACAAGGCCGCGGCCGAGCTGCGCCATCGCGTCGGAGACCTGCTCGGCCGCTCGACGCGCGGCCTCTGGGTCTCCACGTTCCACAGCTCCTGCGCCCGGATCCTGCGGGTCGAGGCCGAGCGGCTGGGCTACTCGCGGCAGTTCACGATCTACGACTCCGACGACGCCAAGCGGCTGCTCAAGCGGGTGCTCGACAGCCAGGGCGCCGACACCAAGCGGTTCACGCCCGGCTCGGTCCACAACCGGATCTCCGACCACAAGAACCGGTTGCGCAGCGTCGAGCAGGCGGCCGAGCAGGCCGCGGGCTTCTACGACCGCACGGTCGTCGACGCCTACCGCGGCTACCAGCAGGCGCTGGTCGCCAACAACGCGATGGACTTCGACGACCTGATGGGGCGCACGGTCGACCTCTTCGAGCGCTTCCCCGAGGTCCGGGAGCGCTATCGCAACGCCTTCAAGCACGTCCTCGTCGACGAGTACCAGGACACCAACCCGGCCCAGTACCGGTTCCTCCAGCTGCTCTGCATGGACGACCCGATGCACCTCGACCCCGACGACGAGTTCGGGCCGCTCGCCGGCGAGGAGCCCGGCCACCGCAACCTGATGGTCGTCGGCGACGACGCGCAGTCGATCTACGGCTTCCGCTCGGCGGACATCCGCAACATCCTCGACTTCGAGGACGACTTCCCCGACGCCAAGGTCGTGCGGCTGGAGCAGAACTACCGCTCCACCCAGCACATCCTCGACGCCGCCAACGGCCTGATCGAGCACAACGCCAACCAGCGCAAGAAGCACCTCTGGACCGACCTCGGGGCCGGAGACCCGGTCCGGGTCCGCGCGCTGCCGGACGACCACGCCGAGTCGCGCTGGGTCGTCGCCGAGATCGAGCGGCTGGCGGGCGAGGGCGCGCCGCTGGGCGAGATGGCCGTCCTCTACCGCACCAACGCGCTCTCGCGCGCGATCGAGACCGCGCTGACCGGCGCCGAGCTCGGCTACCAGGTGATCGGCGGCGTCCGCTTCTTCGACCGGGCCGAGGTCAAGGACGTCCTCGCCTACCTGGCCTGGCTGCTGAACCCGGCCAACACCGTCGCCTTCGCCCGGATCGTCAACCGCCCCAAGCGCGGGATCGGCGACACCACGGTCGGTCGGCTGCTGGCCCACGCCAGCACGCTCGGCGTCACGCCGCTGCAGGTGCTGGACGACCCGGCCGCCGCCGGGCTGAAGACCGCCGCGATCCGCTCGGTCGGGGCCTTCGCCGAGCAGGTCCACGAGCTGCGCGAGGCGGTCCTGGCCGGCAGCACGATCGCCGACCTGGTCGAGGCGATCCTGCGCGTCACCGGCTACCGGGCCGAGCTCGAGGCGTCGAACGACCCGCAGGACGAGGGCCGGCTGGAGAACCTCGAGCAGCTGCACGCCTACGCCGACGAGTTCGACCACGAGGACGCCAGCGCCGAGCCCGACGACGAGCGGGCCAGCCTGCGGCCGCTCGACCGCTTCCTGCAGCAGACGGCGCTGCTCTCGGACGCTGACCAGAAGGGCGACCACCCGGACGGCACCGTGACGCTGATGACGCTGCACAACGCCAAGGGGCTGGAGTTCGACAGCGTCTTCCTGATCGGCTGCGAGGACGGCGTCTTCCCGCACAGCCGCGCGATCGACGCCGGCGAGCTGGAGGAGGAGCGGCGCCTGGCCTACGTCGGCCTGACCCGCGCCCGCCGGCACCTGTCGCTGACCTGGGCCCGTCGCCGCGGCCTCTACGGCCCGCCGCAGTCCCAGGTCCCCAGCCGCTTCCTGCGCGAGCTGCCGGTCGAGGCGCTCGACGAGTCCTCGCCCGAGGCCCTCAGCGGCGGCGTCCAGGCGGTGCCGCGCCCGCGCTACGACGCCGGCCGGATCGGGCGGGTCGGCGGCGGAGGCGGCGGCTCGACCAGCGGCAGGACGCTGGCCGAGCTGGGCCTGCGGCGCGGCAGCGAGCTGGGATCGGCCGGTCGCGCCGCGGCCGGCGGGGCGGGCGACGAGGCGCCGGACGTTGTCGTCGGGCAGCGTGTGCGCCACGGCAAGTTCGGTGAGGGCGACGTCGTGACCGTCGACGACAACGTGATCGTCGTCGACTTCGACGAGCACGGCGAACGGCGCCTGATCGCCGGCTTCGCGCGGCTCGAGCCGGTCTGAGCCGGTCGCGCGGGGCGTTCGGCTAGCCTCCTGCCCGATGTCCGCGACGATCATCGACGGCAAGCAGGTCGCGGCCGAGGTCCGCGCCGAGGTCACCCGCGAGGTCGAGGCGTTCGTCGAGCGCCACGGCCGCCCGCCGGGCCTGGCCACGATCCTGGTCGGCGAGGACGCCGCTAGCGCGGTCTACGTCGGCGGCAAGCAGCGCGCCTGCGCCGAGGTCGGGATCAAGGGCTTCGACCACCGGCTGCCCGCCGACGCCTCGCGCGCCGAGGTGGTGGCCCTGATCGAGCGGCTCAACGCCGACCCCGACGTCAGCGGCATCCTCTGCCAGCTGCCGGTCCCCGGGCACCTCGACGGCGTCGAGCTGACCAACCTGATCGACCCCGACAAGGACGTCGACGGCCTGACCGTCGCGTCGGCGGGGAGGCTCGCGCTCGGCCTGCCCGGCCTGCGCTCCTGCACCCCGGCTGGCGTCATCCGCCTGCTCGACGCGGCCGGCGTCGCGATCGAGGGCGCCGAGGCGGTCGTGATCGGGCGCTCGAACCTCTTCGGCAAGCCGATGGCCCAGCTGCTGCTGGAGCGCAACGCCACGGTCACGATCGCGCACTCGCGGACCACCGACCTGGCCGACGTCGCGAGCCGCGCCGACATCCTGATCGCCGCCGTCGGCCGCGCCGAGATGGTGCGTGGCGACTGGATCAAGCCCGGCGCCGCCGTGATCGACGTCGGGATCAACCGGCTCGCCGAGCCGCCCGCCGGCCGCAGCTCGGCGCTGGTCGGCGACATCGCCTTCGACGAGGCGCTCGCCGTCGCCGGGGCGATCACCCCGGTCCCCGGCGGCGTCGGCCCGATGACGATCGCCAAGCTGCTCGACAACACCGTGCAGGCGGCGCGCCTGCAGGCCGGCGAGGACTGATGCACGTCGGCCGCCTGCGGCACGGGGAGCTGCTGGCGCTCGGCGGTCTCGTCGCGCTGGCGGCCTCGCTGTTCCTCGACTGGTTCTCGCGCTCCGGCGGCGGGCGGTGGGGCTTCTCGGCCCTCGGCCGTCCCTGGGAGGACCTGGTCGTCCTCTTCGGGCTCGGCGTGCTCGTCGCGCTCGTGCTGGCCCAGCGGGCGGGCCTCGGCCGTCCGACCTACGGCGCGGTCGTCAGCCTGATCCTGGCCGGGACGCTGGGGGCGATCACGTTGCTCGGCACCCTGGTGCGGACGCTGCTGGCGACGCCGGGCGACGGCCTCGATCCGGCGATCGGGACGTGGGTCGGCCTGGCCGGCATCCTGGTCGCGCTGGTCGGTCTCTGGGTCGCGATGGCCGACGAGCGCCGCGGCGCCCCCGAGAGCCGCTTCGACCCGCCGCCGCCACGTCCGGTTCCCGCACCGCGCCCGGACCCGCCGGCCGAGGGCTGAGGGCTCGCCCGTCGCCCCTGCGCGAGGGCCACTAGCATCCGCGGGGTGATCGACCGCGACACCGTTCTGCACGTGGCCGCGCTCGCCCGGCTCGACCTCCACGAGGACGAGATCGAGCCGATGGCGCGCGAGCTGTCGGCCGTGCTCGACCACCTGGAGACGATCGGCGAGCTCGACCTCGACGGCGTCGCGCCGACCGCGCACGTGCTGGCGTCCGAGAGCCGCCTGCGCGCCGACCAGCCGCACACGTCGCTGCCCCGGGAGGTGGCGCTGGACCAGGCGCCCGACGCCTCCGACGACGGCTTCCGCGTCCCGAGCCCGCAGGCCTGACCTCCATGACCGATCCGATCAGCCTCACCGCCGTCGAGGCGGCCGCCGCACTGCGCCGCGGGGAGCTCTCCCCGCGGGAGCTCTTCGACGCCTACCGCCAGCGCGCGGCGGCCGACGACACCAACAGCTTCACCTGGCTCGCCGACGATCCGACCACCGCCGGCGCCGGCGGCTTCGGCGGCGAGGATCGCGGCGTCCCGGGAGCCGACACGGTCCTCGCCGGGCTGCCGGTCGCGATCAAGGACCTCTTCTGCATCACCGGCGTGCCGACGGCCGCCTGCTCGAACCTGCTGCGCGGCTACCGGCCGCCCTACACCGCGACCGTCGTCGCCCGCCTGCAGGAGGCGGGCGCGACGATCCTGGGCAAGACCAACCAGGACGAGTTCGCGATGGGGTCCTCGAACGAGAACTCGGCCTTCGGCCCGGTCAGGAACCCGTGGGACCGCAGCCGGGTCCCGGGCGGCTCCTCCGGCGGCTCGGCCGCGGCGGTCGCCGCCGGCCTGGCCCCGGTCGCGCTCGGCACCGACACCGGTGGCTCGGTCCGCCAGCCGGCCGCGCTCTGCGGCGTCGTCGGGCTGAAGCCGACCTACGGCACCGTGTCCCGCTACGGGATGATCGCCTTCGCCTCGTCGCTCGACCAGGCCGGCCCGATCAGCCGCACGGTCGCCGACACCGCGCTGCTCTTCCAGCACATGACCGGACCGGTCGACCCGCGCGACGCGACCTCGATCGGCTGGGGCGGCGCCGACGAGCTCGGCCTGCCGACCGCCGAGCGCCTCGACGGCCTGCGGATCGGCGTCCCGGTCGAGCTGCTCGGCGAGGGCGTCGAGCCCGGCGTCCGCGCCGCCTTCGACGCGGCGCTGCGCCGTGCCGAGGACCTGGGCGCCGAGGTCACCGACGTCGCCCTGCCGCACGCCCGCCACGCGCTGGCCGCCTACTACGTGCTGGCTCCGGCCGAGGCGTCGTCGAACCTCTCGCGCTTCGACGGCGTCCGCTACGGCAACCGCGTCGACGCCGACGACCTGGTGTCGCTCTACACGCGGACCCGCCACGACGGCTTCGGTCCCGAGGTCAAGCGGCGGATCATGCTCGGCACCTTCGCGCTCTCCAGCGGCTACTACGACGCCTACTACGGTCGCGCGCAGCAGGTCCGTACCAAGATCGTGGAGGACTTCCGTGCCGCCCACGAGCAGGTCGACCTGATCGCCACCCCGACCAGCCCGACCGTCGCCTGGAAGCTCGGCGAGCGGGTCGACGACCCGCTGGCGATGTACCAGGCGGACACGTCGACGCTGCCGTTCTCGCTGGCCGGCGTGCCGGCGATCTCGATCCCCTGCGGGCTCTCCGAGGGCCTGCCGGTCGGGCTCCAGCTGTCGGGCCCGGTCTTCAGCGAGCAGCGGATCCTCGAGGCCGCGCACGCGCTCGAGCAGGCGATCGGCTTCGACGGGACGCCGGCGCTGGGCCTGGACGCCGTCACCGATGGCGGGGCCGCGAACGGAGGTGCCGCATGACCGCCTACGAGCCCGTGATCGGGCTGGAGATCCACGTCCAGCTGGCCACGCGCACGAAGATGTTCTGCGCCTGCGAGCTGACCTTCGGCGAGCCGCCGAACACCCGCACCTGCCCGGTCTGCCTGGGCCTGCCCGGAACGCTGCCGGTGGTCAACCAGGAGGCGGTCCGGCTGGGCCTGATGATCGGCCTGGCGTTCGGCGGCGAGCTGGCCGACCGCTCGGTCTTCCACCGCAAGAACTACTTCTACCCCGACCTGCCCAAGGGCTACCAGATCAGCCAGTTCGACGAACCGCTGGTCTCGGGCGGGCAGCTCGGCGACGTGCGGCTCGAGCGCGTGCACCTGGAGGAGGACGCGGCCAAGCTCGTCCACGCCGGCGCGAGCGGGCGGATCGGCGGCTCGACCTCGTCGGTCGTCGACTACAACCGCGGCGGCACCCCGCTGGCGGAGATCGTCACCCGCCCCGACATCCACTCCGCCGAGGCGGCCGCGACGTGGCTGCGGCTGCTGCGCGAGACGCTGCGCCAGCTGGGCGTCAGCGACGTGAACATGGAGGAGGGGTCGCTGCGCTGCGACGCCAACGTCTCGATCCGCCCGGTCGGCGAGACCGAGCTGGGCACCAAGACCGAGCTCAAGAACATGAACTCGTTCCGGTTCATCGAGCAGGGCGTCAACGCCGAGATCGCCCGCCAGACCCGGATCCTCGAGTCCGGCGGCACGGTCGAGCAGGAGACGCTGCACTTCGACCCGCGGACCGGGGCGATCACGTCGCTGCGCTCGAAGGAGGGATCGCACGACTACCGCTACTTCCCCGAGCCCGACCTGCCGCCGCTGCGCGTGCCGAGCGAGCTGGTCGACCAGGCGCGGGCCGCGATCCCCGAGCTGCCGCTGGACCGCGCCGAGCGCTTCCGCGGCGAGCACGGGCTGCACGAGGAGTCGGCCCGCCTGCTGGCGTTCCGTCGCGAGCTGGGCGACTACTACGAGGCCGTCGTCTCCGCCGCCGGGGCGGACGGCGACCGCCAGCAGATCGCCAACTGGGTCGGCAACGACCTGGTCCGGCGGCTCGAGGCGGACGAGGACGCCGAGTCCGATCCGGCCCGCTCGAAGGTCGCGCCGGCCGCCCTCGCGGCGCTGGTCCAGCTGGTCGGCTCGAAGGCGATCACCCGCAAGGCCGGCGAGCAGGTGCTCGACGCGCTGGTCGCCGAGGGCGGCGAGCCGCAGGCGATCGTCGAGCGCGAGGGCCTGGCCGCGATCGGCGGCGGCGACGAGCTGCGTCCGATCGTCGAGGCGGCCCTGAACGCCAACCCCGACGTGGTCGAGAAGCTCAAGAGCGGCAACATGAAGCCGATCGGCGCGATCGTCGGCCACGTCATGCGCGAGACCAAGGGCCGCGCCGACGGCGGCGAGGTCACCAAGCTGGCGCGCGAGATCCTCGGGCTGTAGGACGGGCCGGGCGACGGGCCGGCGCAGGCCGGTCCGCGGATCGGCCCGGCGGCGGCGCCGCGCCGCCGCGGCTCAGCCCGGCAGCGCCGGCGTCGCG
>NZ_AGUD01000015.1 GCF_000240225.1 Patulibacter medicamentivorans | reverse complement strand
GCAGCGGGGCGGCTGGCGGTGGCGTGGTGGCAGGCGGTGGCGCGGCGGCTGCCGGCGGCGTCGCGGCGCCGGGTGGGGCCGGGGTCGCGGCAGCCGAGCCGCTGCCCGAGGCCGAGTCGTGAGCCGCGACGTCGACGAGCGGATCCTGGCCGCGGCCTACGAGCTGCTGGCCGAGCGCGGCATCGGCGGGCTGACGGTCGAGGCGGTCGCCGAGCGGGCCGGCGTGGCCAAGACGACGATCTACCGCCGGTACCGCAACAGCGCCGACCTGGCGACGGCCGCGATCGCGCACTTCGACGTCGACGTCGACGCCGCCGAGCAGCACGAGGACCTGCGCGACGCGCTGCTGGCGTTCCTGATCGCCTTCGGCAGCAAGCTCGAGACGGTCGGGCTCGACGTGCTCGGGACGATGCTGGTCGAGCGCGACGACAGCGACGCCCTGCGCCTGCACCGCGAGCGCGTGGTCGAGCCGCACCGCGAGCGGATGGACGTGATCGTGCGCGCGGCGCAGGAGCGGGGCCAGGTGCGGGCCGACTTCGACGGGCTGCTGGCGCTCGAGCTGCTGGTCGGCTCGTTCTTCGCCCGCCACGTCGCGGGCCGGCCGATGCCGGTCGAGGAGTGGGCCCGGCAGGCGGTCGACCTGCTGTGGCGGGGGATGGCGCCGTAGGGCGGTTCCGCCGCCCGACCATCAGCCGATCGCGGCGCCCTTGCGCTGGTTGCAGGGGGCGCAGAGGACCTGGAGGTTCTCGACCGTGTTGGCGCCGCCGAGCGCGATCGGGATCACGTGGTCGTATTGCAGGTCGAAGGTCGCGCCGCACTCGGCGCAGGCACCGCCGTCCCGCTCCCAGACGGCCCGCCGGACCTCGCGCGGGAGCGGCTCGCGGCGGGGGCGTTCCGCGTGCTCCTCGCCGGCGAGCGCGGCGTGGGCGCGCTCCAGCCGGCGACGCTGGCGTCGCTCGCGGTCGCGGACCAGGGCCAGGACGTCGTCGGCCGAGAGATCGTCGTCCTCCCAGTAGACGCGGTCCTCGAACGCCCACCAGGTCCGGGCCTCGTCCCGCAGCAGCGGGACGGGAAGCGTCAGCTGCTCCTCCTGGAGGGCCCGGAACGCCCGCGCGCCCCAGGTCGCGGTCGCCTGCTCGCGACCGTGGACCAGGCCGTAGCGGCGCCCGAGCGGCGTCAGGCGGCGCTCGAACCGTGCGCTCTTGGCTTCCCGCAGCATGCCGGCGACGGTAGGCGGGCCGGGGGATGGGGTGCAGGCGATCGTGCAGGGCCGTGGGGGCGGGGCGTGGGACGAAACGGTCGGCGGGCGACCGGAACCTCACGGGCGGGGCGGCGCTATCGGCCGCGGCGCGCCTTCTGCGCGGCGCCGACCAGTCCCAGGGCCCCGACGACGACCATCGCCGCCAGCAGCGCGGCGCCGACGACGGCCGCCAACGTCAGGGCCGACGAGGCGAGCGACTGCCAGTGGTCGCAGTTGCCGCCGCAGCTGGCCCCGCCACCGGGTCCCATCACCGTGTAGACCCCGAGCCCGCCGAGCACGACCAGGCCCAGCAGCGCCTCGAGGCCGAGCAGAAGACGCAAGATACGTCCCGATGTCTCAGGCTGCACGGGCCAAGCGTATACGTGCGGGCGCACCGCGGGGCGCGGCTGGACGGAGGTCCGATCGCGGTTGCGGCGAGTGGGTCGAGTCGAGGCGGCGGCCAGGTGCCCGACCGCCGGCGTCCCTACCGTGGGCGGATGCCGATCGACGAACGCGGCGGCCTCCGGATCCTGCGCCTGGGCCCCGACGGCCCGCTGGTCTCGACCTCCGAGGAGACCGCGGACCTGATCGGCAGCGCCTGGTTCGAGCGGGCGAACGTGATCGCCGTCCCGGTGGCGCGCCTCGACCCGGCGTTCTTCGACCTCCGCTCGCAGATGGCCGGCGGGCTGACCCAGAAGCTCGTCAACTACCACCTCAAGCTCGTCGTGATCGGCGACGTGTCGCCGTTCGAGGCGGCGAGCGGCGCCTTCCGCGACTACGTCGCCGAGTCCAACCGCGGCGGGCACGTCTGGTTCGTGCCGGACGAGGCGGCGCTCGATCGGCGACTGGCGGCGGGGTAGCCGGCCCCGGGAACGCGAAAGGCCCGCGAACGCGGGCCTTCCTCGACAGAGCCTCCGAGCGGACTCGAACCGCTGACCCCTTCATTACGAGTGAAGTGCTCTACCAGCTGAGCTACGGAGGCGAGGATCGGAAGGGTAGCGCGGTCGTCGCGATACCGTTGGCTCGATGGGCATCTTCGGTTGGATCGTGCTGGGACTCGTGGCGGGACTGCTGGCGCGGGCGGTCGTCCCGGGCTCGCAGGCCCAGGGCTGCCTGACGACGACGGCGGTCGGGGTGCTCGGCGCGCTGATCGGCGGGGCGATCGCGTCGGCGGCCGACGTCGGCGAGATCGGCTCGTTCTACGACTCCGGCACCTGGGCGATCGCGATCCTCGGATCGATCCTGCTGCTGCTCGTGCTGCGCGCGCTCAGCGGCCGCGGCCGACGACGCTGAGCCGCCGCGCGCCGCCGCCGCTCTGGCCACTGGTGCGCCTTTGGCACCTGCCAGGTGCCAAACGCGCACCAGTCGCGCCGCCCGCTCGCCCGCGCCGCCCGCCTAGCGCCCGATCACCCGCCGCACCGCCCGCCGTCGCAGCTTGCCGCCGTGGTGGGTGCGGCCGGTCAGGGTCACCCGGAACCGCCGCCCGGTGGCCAGCTCGCGTCGCCCGCGGGCCGTCAGCCGCAGCGCGAACCGGCGCGATCCCGGCCGCCCGACGCGCACGACGTCCTCGGCCAGGCGCCGCCGCACCCGGTGGCCGCCGAGTCGCTCGATCGTCGCCCGCAGCCGCACGCGGCCCGGGACCGAGGTCCGCAGCCTGCCGCGCAGCCGTCCCGTCCGCCGCAGCGTGCGGGCGTCGGTCCGGTCCAGGGACAGCCGCAGCGAGAAGCGGGTCGCCGGCGCCGGCGCCGGTGGCCGTCGAGCGGGGAAGCTCGGGCAGCCGGCCGTCTGGCGCGGGCGCAGCAGCGGGTCGCCGGTGCGCAGCTCGGCCAGCGACATCCCGTCGATCCGCCGGACCATGTCGGCCGTCCAGCGCACCTGCCGCGCCGCCAGGTCGGCGTCGAGCTTGTCCATGTGGCCGTTCTCGGTGATCGACACCAGGTAGTTCGGCCCGGCCAGGAACCCGATCTGCGGCACGCCCGCGGCCTGGAACGCACCCCCGATCCCGAACTGCAGCCCCGGGCGCACGAAGGCGACGTGGGGGATGTCGTGCTCCTGCACGCTCGCGACCGTCGGCGCCCGCAGGCCGGTGTCCGAGACCCAGACGCCGAGCATCTCGGGGTCGCCGGTCGGTCGGTAGCCGCGGCCGACGACGTCGACCCACTCGGTACAGCCGAAGTGCTCCATCGTGATCGCCGCGGCCGCGCACCGGACCAGCTCGGGGTGATCCTCGATGAAGCCCTCGGTCTGGGGCAGGCCGCTGGCCATGTGGCCGGTCACGGCGCTGAAGACCAGCGACCGCCGCAGCCGCTGCGACCGCGGCAGCGATCCGAAGTGGCGGGCCAGGTGGACCATCGCCACGCCCCCGTTCTCCTCGGCGAAGTTCTGCCCGTCGGTGTGGGTGTTGAGGATCGTCGCCTCGTCCGTCGTCCCGGGGAGGACCGCGACGATGCTCGGCGAGGTCGTCTTGCGGCGGTTCGCGGTCAGGGTCAGCCGGGCCGGGGTGGCCGACACGGCGGCGTCGCGCAGGCGGCGGCCGGTGTCGCGGTCGACGCAGAGCGCCGGCAGCGGCTCGAACGGCCCGAGGAACGGCGAGTCGTTGCCCTCGAGCGCCTCGTACGAGGCGTCGAAGACGAACACGACGCCCGCGGCACCGGCCTGCTTGAAGACCCCGGTGCTCGTCCCCAGCGGGATCCAGAGCCGCTTGTAGTCGCGCAGGGCGATGTCGGCGACGGTGTGCCCCGACCAGTGGAAGCCGTTCAGCAGCGGCAGGAACGTCGACTCCGGCAGCGGCAGCGGCAGCGGCAGCGGCAGGTCGACGACGACGATCGCGCCGCGCATCGACATCCGCGGGATCTGGGCCACCAGCGCGGCGAGCGCGCTCAGCAGGTCCGCCGGGTAGCGATCGAGCGCCGAGAGCAGCCCCTGCAGGTCGGTTCCGAGGGTGTTGAGGCTGGGCAGCGGCAGCGCGCCGCCGTAGACCAGCGGCCCCGTCACCCCGGCCGGGCCGGTCTCCTGCGAGCGGGTCACCTGGGTCGCGACCCGCACCGGGCCGGGGGACGGGCCACCGAGCAGCTCGAGCGTGCGCCCGGTCGCCTCCCACGACGTCAGCTCGTGCTCGTCGCGGGCGATCACGGTTGCGCCGGCCGCCTCGAGCTCGCGCTCCATCCAGGCGACGAACCTGGCGTGGGCCGGCGTCCCGGTCAGGCGCGGGCCGAAGTCGACCATCCGCTGGATGTCGGCGCGCAGCGCGGCCGGCCCGGGCAGCGGGACGACGCCGCGCGCGGCGGACCCGGCCGCGCGCGCTCCACGGCTGCCGAGCGCGCCGGCGAGCGCCAGCCCGGACGCGCCGGCCGCGGCGTGCCCCAGCACTGAACGGCGGGTCAGGCGCTGCTCCACGTTGCTCTCCCCAGGGCACGTCTCCCGCGCGGGCGGAGCGCCCCAGCCCCCGTCCCGCGCCGCGGCCTCCCCAGCCGCTCGCCGCGACTCCGACCGATCGGAGTAACGCCACGTCTTTCGATGTTCGCCGACGACCGTGGGCGCTGTCAACCCGGCGGCCGGTCTGGCAGGCTGCCGGGGTGGCCAGCAGCGTCCAGCCCGTCCACCCGGGCGTCTTCTTCGAACCGCCGGTGACGCTGCCCCGCGGGCGCCACCAGCTCCCGCGTGGGCAGATCCTCGGCGCCCAGCGGGAGCGGCTGATGATCGCCTTCACCGAGCTGCTGGCCGACCGCGGGTTCGCGCGGGTCGCCGTCGCCGACGTCGCCGCCCGCGCCGGCGTGTCGCGGACTGCCTTCTACGAGGCATTCGCGGACAAGCAGGCGTGCGCCTTCGCCGCCTACGACCGCTTCATCGACGTGCTGCTGGCGCGGGTCCGCGCGGCGCTCGCGGCCGACGGGGACGTCGGGACGGTGCTCGCCGCGGCGATCGGGGCCTACTTCGAGACGCTGCAGTCCGATCTGGTGGTCGGCCGTGCCTTCCAGGTCGAGATCGACGCCGTCGGACCGGCGGCCCGCGAGCGTCGTCGCCGCTCGCTCGATCGCTTCGCGGCCGCGCTGCGGAGCCGCCACCAGGCGCTCCGCGAGCGGGATCCGCTGCTGCCCGACGTCGGCCACGTGATCTTCGTCGGCCTGATCTACGCGGTCCGCCAGCTGGCCAGCGATCTGCTCGAGCGCGAGCGCGAGCCGCGGTTCGACGCGCTGCTGCCCGAGCTGGTGCCGTGGATCGTGGCCGGGTTCGGCCGCCCCCGCTAGCCGTGGACGCCGTGCGCGCCTGCGCGTCGGCGATCCAACGTCCGTCCGCCCGCCGGCCACGCGGCTACGCGCGTCCCGGCGCTTGGACGACCACGAGGGTGTGAGGCCGCAGCACGCCACGCGATCGACCCGCCTGCTCGTGGCGATCCTCGTCCTGATCGCGGTCGGCCTGTTCCTGCTCTTCTCGCCCCCGATGCTGCTGCACCGGGCCCACGCGGCGACGCCGATCGCCGGCCCGCTGCAGCTCCAGGCCGAGCGCACGACCAGCGGCTCCAGCGAGCGCGCGCGGCTGCAGATCAGCGGTCGCACGCCGGCCAGGCTCCCCGCGGGGGCCGCCGTGACCGCGCGGGTGCTGGCGGCTCCGGTCGCCACGCCCTGCCCGCGGCCGAGCAGCGACCGTCGCGGTCGCCTCTCGACCCCGCCCGGCGCGACCCGGGTCGGCTGGCGCTCGCTGAGCGCGCTGCGCCCGGGCACGCGGCTCGGAGCCGGACGCGCCTTCACGATGGTCGGCACGGTCGCGCTCCCCGCGACCGGCCAGGTGCGACTGTGCGGCTACCTGGTCCGCACCGGGACGCGGCCGGCGATCCTCGAGCACGCCTCCGACCTGCTCGACCGCCGGCTGAGCGCGTTCCTCGACCCGGTCGTCGGGCGCTCGCTGGCGGCGACCCTCGATCCGGTCGTGCGCGCGGTCGCGCCGGTCGTCGTCGCGCTCGCCCTGCTGCTGCTCTCGCTGCGGATCCGGCGGGTGGTCCTGGCCCGTCGCCAACGCCGCCACCGGATCGCGCGCTGCACGTCGTCGCCGCACCGGCGGCTGCCGGGCACCCGCCCGCACGCCGCGGGCCACATCGCGCCGCCGGCCGAGCGCGCGGTGACGCTGCCGCCGCTGCCCGCCGGCGTCGTCGTACCCGACGTCCTGCCCGCGTCGCTGGGCGGCCGGCCGCC
>NZ_AGUD01000016.1 GCF_000240225.1 Patulibacter medicamentivorans | reverse complement strand
AAGCAGACCATCGCCGCCAGCGCGCGGGCGGCGAGCGCGAACGACGCGGTGCCGTCCGGCATCGGGCCGTCCCAGCCGGCCTCGGCCCCGGCGGCGAGCCAGGCGTCGCAGCCGCCGCGGTCGCCGTCGACCGCGGCCACCAGCGCGCTGACGTAGGCCAGCCGGGCATCCCCCCGCACGACCGCCGGCGGGAACCGGGCCAGCCAGCCGCGGGCCCGCTCGCCGAGGGTCCCGAACCCGACCAGCCGCAGGCTGTGGCGGGCCAGCAGCTCGGCGGCCAGGTTCCACTCGCGCGCCGCCAGGTAGTGCTCGAGCGCCTCGTAGAGCTCGCTCTCGCCGCCCTCGCTCTCCAGCCAGGCGCCGGCGCGGACGCGCAGCTGCCGCGCGCGCGACGGCTGCTCCTCCTGCAGCCGCTGGCGGAGCACGTCGCGCAGCAGGTGGTGGCAGCGGTACCAGGTGCGCGTGCGGTCGAGCGGGATCAGCAGCAGCGACGTGCGGGTCAGCTCGCGGAACGCCTCGCGGGTGCCCTCCTCGTCGCCGCCGAGCGTGCGCACGCAGAGGTCGGCGGTGAAGCGGTCCAGCAGCGAGGTCTCGCGGACGAAGCGGCGGTGCGCCTCGGGCCAGGAGCAGAGGACCTCGTCGGCGAGCGCGCCGAACAGCTCCTCGTCGCTGGAGCCGAGCTGGCCGAGGACCTGCTCGATCGGCTCCCCCAGCCGCAGCCGCAGCGCGGCCAGGTAGAGCGCCGCCGGCCAGCCCTCGACCCGCCGCTCGAGCGCCCCGACCGTGCGGTCGTCCAGCTCGAGCTCGAGGCCGTCGCGCAGGAACCGCGCGGTCTCCTCGCCACTGAAGCGCAGCTCGTCGGTGCGGACGTCGAGCAGCTCGCCGCGGATCCGCAGCCGCCCGAGCGACGGCAGCTCGGCCCCGCGGCGAGCGCCGAGCGCGAACGCGTGCGGCGCCGGCAGGCGGCCCAGGACCCAGTCGAGGCTCGCGCGGGTCGGCTCGTCGTCGAGCGCCAGGTGGACGTCGTCGAGCACCAGGGTGATCGGCTCGGGCGTCGCGTCGAGCGCGTCCAGCAGGGCCACCAGGACGTCGTCGCGGAGGTCGGCGGCGGCCGCGGCCGCGGCCTCCAGGACCGCGTCGAGCGGCTCGCCGACGAGCGGATGCAGCGCCGCCAGGACCGCCGACCACAGCCGCGCCCCGCGGTCGTCCCCGTCGAGCGAGACCCACGCCACCCGCTCGCGGTCGCCGGCCCACTGGGCCAGCAGCGTGCTCTTGCCGAAGCCCGGCGGGGCGCTGACCTGCAGGTTGCGGGCGCCGCTGCGCGCGATCTGCTCCAGCAGCCGGTCGCGGAGGACGTGCTCCGGCCGCCCGGGTGGGCGGTGGAACTTGGTCCGCGGGAAGACGACGCCACGGGCGCTCGTCGCCTGGCCGGCGCGGCCCTCGGCGGCGGCCGCGCTCACCACGGACCCCCGCACGGGGCGTGGCGTGCCCGCCACGGTGGCGGGATCGAAGTCGGCCGCGCTGCCACGGCCTCCCATCCCACTACGAACGGCAACGACGGAGGGCGCCTCCGCGTCCAAGCTCGCGGCGGCTCACCTGTACGCGATGGCGCGTGCCCGGTCCCGGTCCTGGACTACGATCGGCTCCGTCGCGCGGGCCGCAAACGGCCGCGCGCGCCCCCGCCACCATGCGCCTGACCCCTCGCGAGCAGGAGAAGCTGCTCATCCACGTCGCCGCCGACGTCGCCCGCCGGCGCCGCGAGCGCGGCCTCCGCCTGAACCACCCGGAGGCGATCGCGCTGATCACCGCCGAGCTGCTGGAGGGCGCGCGCGACGGCCGCACGGTCAGCGAGCTGATGACGCTCGGCAAGCAGGTGCTGCGGGCCGAGGACGTGATGGACGGCGTGGCGCAGATGATCCACGAGGTCCAGGTCGAGGCGACGTTCCCGGACGGGACGAAGCTGGTGACCGTGCACGACCCGATCGTCTGACCGGGCCGCGCACCGGGCGGTGCTCGGTCGGCTCAGCCGCCGACGAGCTTGGCGGCCGAGGGGACCTCCTCCTTGACGTCCAGCCCCTGACCGCGCGCGGCGGAGAGCAGGCCGTCGAGCGGGTTGCCGCCGCCGATCAGCTTGGAGATGGCGCCCTCGTCGCCGCCGCCGATCACGCCACGCAGCGCGGTGATCGCCGCGGTCGCGCCGGCGATGCTCGGGAGCAGCTTCTTGAGCTTCGGATCCTGGTTGGCCTCCTCCTTGGCCTTCTGCAGCATCCGCAGCGTGAAGCCGCCGGCCAGGACGGCCTTGGCGATCGTGCGCTTGCGCTTGTCGGCGCCCTTCTTGAAGCCACCCTCGCGGGCGGGGTCGACGATCCAGTGCTTGGTGGCACCGGCGGCGAGGCCGAGGCGGGTCACGATCTCGGTCTTCGAGGCCTTCTCGTCGTTGCCGCAGGCGGACAGCGTCGGAACCGCGAGCAGGGCTAGCAGCAGGACGACGACGGTGGCGAGACGCATGCGCAGTGGGCGCAGGGTGAGGGACACGGGAACCTCCGGTCGGGAACGGTCGCCCGTCGTGCGACGGGCCGGCGGAGGCTATCCGTACGGAGTACACTCAGTCGTCCGGGGCGCCTTCGACCCTCGATCCGTGGTCGAGGGAGGGCCAGATCCTTCACCGCTTCATAGGCACCATTGCGACGCGATCGCGCCGACCGGCCTAGGCTCCGGTGCTCATGCGCCGCACGATCTGGTCTCTCGTCGCCGTCCTGCTCTGTGCGTGGACGGTCCCCGCGGTCGCGACCGCCGCACCGCGCTCGGACGCGGCGCGACTCGCGGCGATCGAGGCGGCCGGGCCGGCCGGCGCGCTCTCGGGCGGGGGCTCCGCAGGCGGGCAGGCGACGCCGCGGATCGTCGGCGGGACGGCGCTCGGCACCAGCGCGGCGGCGCCGTTCGCGGTCAACCTGCAGACCAAGGTCTCGGACGGCTACGCGACCTGCAGCGGCTCGGTGCTCGACGCGACGCACGTCCTGACCGCCGCCCACTGCGTGATCGACAACGGCTCGGCCGTCCCGCCGAGCGCGATGCTGGTCGCCGCGGGCAGCCCGGACATCACCACGCCCGCCGGCCGCGCCGCCGCCTCCGTCCACGAGGTCCAGACGATCCGGGTCCACCCGCGCTACAGCAGCGCCACGATCCCCGACGACGTCGCCGTCGTGACGCTGAAGACGCCGCTCGCCCTCGGCGGCCCGAACATCAAGCCGGTCGGGCTGCTGGCGACCGGCAGCTACGTCGCCTCCGGCACCGCGCTGACGATCACCGGCTTCGGGATCAGCTCCTCGACCGCCGACGACTTCGGCACCCTGCGCCAGGTCCAGACCCAGGTCGTGACCGCGGGCCTCTGCCGGACCGACGCGCCGGCCGCGATGCTCTGCACGATCCGCGCCGGCCACGCGGCCTGCTCGGGCGACAGCGGCGGCTCGGGGTCGGTCGGCGGCGTGGTGGCCGGCGTCACCGACATCGCCGAGCAGGACTGCGCGCGCGGGATGAACCTGTTCGCCAACGTCGCCGCGCCCGAGGTCCGGACGTTCATCGACGCCGCCGTCGCCGAGCGCAACGTGACCGCCGCCGAGATCCCGGTCTCCCCCCGTGGCGGACGCACGATCGCGCTGCGGGGAACGACCCGCGTCGGGCGCACGGTCACCTGCGACGCCGGTCGCTGGTCCGGTCGGCCGAAGCTCTACTACGCCTTCTTCCGGATCAAGGGCAGCCGCTCGAGGACCACGAAGATGAGCAAGAGCCGTCGCTACAAGCTGCGCTCCAGCCACCGTGGCTGGCAGGTCGGCTGCGCGGTCCAGGCGACCAACGCCGGCGGCACCGGGATCTCGCTGACGACCACCGTGCGGACCGTCCGCTCGCGCTGAGCGGGCCGGCCGCCGCCTGCGCGAAGCCGGCACCGATCCGGCGCGGTTCCGGACCAGCCGCAGCCTTGAGTCGCAACCGGTCGCTCGGGAAGATCGGTCGCATGACCGATCGGAAGCTGCAGCAGATCGAGCGCAGGATCGCCGACATCCTCGAGGAGATCCGGATCCTGCGCGCCGACGGGCACGTGGCGATGGCCCAGAGCGACGCCCGCTGGGCGGAGGAGCGGGAGAACAGCGATGCCCGCTGGGCGGAGTCTCGGGCCCGCGACGAGCAGCTGTTCGTCGAGATGCGGACCTCGCGCGAGGTCGCCGAGCGCCGCCACGCGGACCTGCTCACCGAGCTGCAGGCCGCGCGCGAGGCGGCCGAGCAGCGCCGCGCCGACCTGCTCGCCGAGCTGCAGGCCGCGCGCGAGGCGGCCGAGCAGCGCCGCGCCGACCTGCTCGCCGAGCTGCGGGCCGCGCGCGAGGCGAGCGAGCGCCGCGATGCGCTGCAGCTGAGCGAGATGCAGGCGCTGCGGCAGACCACCGACCTGCAGCTCGAGGAGCTTCGGCGGATCAGCGACGCCAACGCGATCCAGACCGACGCCCTGCGT
The DNA here is from genome assembly GCF_000240225.1 of Patulibacter medicamentivorans. Lineage (GTDB taxonomy): Bacteria > Actinomycetota > Thermoleophilia > Solirubrobacterales > Solirubrobacteraceae > Patulibacter > Patulibacter medicamentivorans. The sequence continues at coordinate 8,802 of NZ_AGUD01000016.1, read as the reverse complement.
GTGCTGCTGGAGCGCGACGGCCGCTGACCGCGACCGCGCGACCCGCCGCCGCGGCGCACGTCCTCCCACCACGCTTGGTCGGCGGGACGGTCGAAGTCCGCAGGGCCGGCGGTAGCGTCCGCACCACCGATGCCCGACCTCCTTCCACCGACCACCGTTCCCGGAGAGCTGCTGCCCGCCGCCGGCGACGTGTCGCTGCGCGCCGGCGCTCCCCGCACGCCGCTGCGGGTCACGAGCGTCGCCGATCGACCGATCCAGGTCGGCAGCCACTTCCACTTCTTCGAGGTCAACCGCGCGCTGCGCTTCGACCGCGAGGCCGCCTACGGCACGCGGCTGGCGATCCCCGCCGGGACCGCGGTGCGGTTCGAGCCGGGCGAGGTCCGCGAGGTCGAGGTGATGCCGCTCGGCGGGGCACGCGTCGTGCGCGGGTTCCACGGCCTGATCGGCGGCCCGCTCGACGACCCGGGCGTCCGGGCACGAGCGCTCGCGGCCGCTCGCGAGCGTGGCTTCATCGCCGACCCCGACCCCGACCCCGCCACCGACGCGCCGGCCGGGCCGTCCCGATGAGCGACCGCCTCTCCCGCCACCGCTACGGCCGGATGTACGGCCCGACGGTCGACGACCGCGTGCGGCTGGCCGATACCGTCCTGACCGTCCGCGTCGAGCAGGACCTGACCGTCGCCGGCGAGGAGGCCGTCTTCGGCGGCGGCAAGACCCTCCGCGAGGGGATGGGGCAAGGCGTCGCGACCAACGCCGAGGGCGCCGTCGACACGGTCGTCACCGGGGCGCTGATCGTCGATCACTGGGGGATCGTCAAGGCCGACGTCGGGATCGTCGGCGGCCGGATCGCCGCGATCGGCAAGGCCGGGAACCCCGACACGATGGACGGGGTGAGCATCGTCGTCGGCGCCGGGACCGAGGTGATCGCCGGCGAGGGACGGATCCTGACCGCCGGCGGGATCGACAGCCACGTCCACTGGATCTGCCCTCAGCAGGCCACCGACGCGGTCGCGTCGGGGATCACGACGATGCTCGGCGGCGGCACCGGCCCGGCGGCGGGGACCAAGGCGACGACCTGCACGCCCGGGCCCTGGCACCTGCACCGGATGCTCCAGGCGGTCGAGGACCTGCCGGTCAACGTCGGCCTGCTCGGCAAGGGCAACGCGGCGGTGCCCGACCCCCTGCGCGAGCAGGTCCGGGCGGGCGCCTGCGGCCTCAAGCTGCACGAGGACTGGGGCACCACCCCGGCCGCGATCGCGACCTGCCTGGACGTCGCCGACGAGCTCGACGTCCAGGTCGCGATCCACACCGACACGCTCAATGAGGCCGGGTTCCTGGAGGACACCGTCGCGGCGATCGGCGGCCGCGCGATCCACACCTTCCACACCGAGGGCGCCGGCGGCGGCCACGCCCCGGACATCGTCGCGATCGCCGGCGAGCCGAACGTGCTGCCGTCGTCGACCAACCCGACCCGGCCGTACACGCGCAACACGCTCGAGGAGCACCTCGACATGCTGATGGTCTGCCACCACCTCAGCCGCGAGATCCCCGAGGACGTCGCCTTCGCCGAGTCGCGGATCCGGGGCGAGACGATCGGGGCCGAGGACGTCCTCCACGACCTCGGCGTGCTGTCAATGATCAGCTCCGACTCGCAGGCGATGGGACGGGTCGGCGAGGTCTGGACCCGAACCTGGCAGACGGCCCACAAGATGCGCGTGCAGCGCGGCCCGCTGCCCGGCGACGGCCCCGACGAGGCCGGCCGGGATCGCGGCGACAACGCCCGGATCAAGCGCTACGTGGCCAAGGTCACCCTGAACCCGGCGATCACCCATGGGATCGCGCACGAGGTCGGGTCGATCGAGGTCGGCAAGCTCGCCGACCTGGTGCTGTGGGAACCGGCGTTCTTCGGCGTCGTGCCGGAGCTGGTGCTCAAGGGCGGGATGATCGGCTGGGCGCAGATGGGCGACCCGAACGCGTCGATCCCGACGCCCGAGCCGGTGCTGCTGCGGCCGATGTTCGGGGCGATCGGCGGGGGTCCGGCGGCGACCTCGCTGACCTTCGTCTCGCAGGCCGCGCTCGACGACGGGGTTCCCCGGCAGCTGGGACTGCGCCGCCGCTGCGTCGCCGTCCGCGGCACCCGGACGATCGGCAAGGCCGACATGGTCCACAACGACCTGACGCCGCAGATCGCCGTCGACCCGGAGACCTACGTCGTCACCGTCGACGGGGTCCGCGCCTACGCCGAGCCCATCGACGTGCTGCCGATGGCCCAGCGCTACTCGCTGTTCTAGCCGTCGTCGGGCGGGCGGGGCGGGGCGGGGCGGGGCGGGCGCAAGATCCCATCCCGGCCCCCGGATAGCCGGGCGAACCGTGGGACCTTGCCGCGTGTCCGCCGCGCGTCCCCGCCGGCCGCCGGTGCCCGGGGCCGCCGGACCCCGTCCGGACCCGTCTCTACCGTCCAATGGGTGAGTTGGCACTCCGGCAGACTGGCCGCGTTCGACCTGGAGACCACCGGGGTCGAGCTGGAGCACGACCGGATCGTCACCGCGGCCGTCAGCATCGTCGGCGGCGGCCTTCCCACCGAGAGCCACGACTGGCTGGTCGACCCGGAGATCGAGATCCCGGCCGGCGCCACCGCCGTCCACGGCATCACCACCGAGCACGCCCGGGCCCACGGCCGCGACGCGCGCGAGGCGATCGAGGAGGTCGTCGCCCTGCTCGCCGCCCACGTCCGCGACGGCGTGCCGGTCGTCGCCTTCAACGCCCGCTTCGACCTCACGATCCTCGACCGCGAAGCCCGTCGCCACGACGTCCGGCCGCTGGTCGACCGGATCGGCGGCGCCGAGGCGCTGCTGGTGATCGACCCGCTGGTGATCGACAAGGCCGCCGATCGCTACCGCCGCGGCAAGCGGACGCTGACCGCGGTCTCCGAGCACTACGCGGTGCGGCTCGACGCCGCCCACGCGGCCGACGCCGACGCGATCGCCGCCGCGCGGGTCGCCTGGAGGCTCGGCCAGCGCTACGCGCAGCTGCGCGACGCCGACCTGCGCACCCTCCACCGCTGGCAGGTCCAGTGGGCCGCCCAGCAGGCCAGCTCGCTGCAGGACTACTTCCTGGGCCAGGGCCGCGACGAGCGGGTCGAGCCGGCCTGGCCGCTCGTGCCGGCACCGGTCGCCCCGGCGCTCGCCGTCGCCGCGTAGGCGGCCGCCGGCCTCAGACCGCCGCCACGTACCAGACGCCGAAGGCCACGGCGAAGCTGCTGGCCGCGACCGCGAAGACGTCGCCGACCAGCCGCGAGCGCGAGACGCGGCCGCCGAGCCAGCCCCAGGCGGCGGAGCAGGCCGCCATCGAGACGACGCTCATCGGCGCGAAGACCAGCAGCGCCAGGTAGGCCGTGGCGGTCGACGGCAGCGCGGCGAGCACCAGCAGCACGATCGCCCCGGTGCCAGCCAGCCCGTGCAGGACGCCGATCGCGAAGGCGGCCAGCGGGGTCCGCGACGGTGGTCCGGCGGGCGGGGCGACCCCCGCCGCAGGCCGGCGATCGGCCGCGATCCCCTCGCCGGCGGGCGCGCGCGTGCCGGCGTCGGCGAAGTCGGCACCGCGGGCGGCGATCACCGGGTCATCCGCGCGAGCGGCCCGCCCACGCCACCAGCGGGCCGCCGCGCGCAGGGCCAGGGCCACGATCAGGACACCGACCAGCCGCTCCGCCCACGCCTGCACGGGCGCCGGGAGCCGACCGTCGAGGGCGATCAGCGGCACGCCGATCGCGACCATCGTCGTGGCGTGGCCGACGCCCCACCACGCCCCCAGCCGCGCCGCCCCGCGGGCGGGCGCTCCACCGGTCCCCTGCAGGGTCGCGATCGCCATCAGGTGGTCGGGATCGGAAGCGTGCCGCAGGCCCAGCAGCAGCGCCGCGATCAGAGCGACCGCCAGCGGCGCGCCGGTCGCCCACGCCTCGAGCCGCCCGTCGAGCCACTCCACCGGCGAGAACATCCAGTCGAAGCGCACGTCGCCAACCTATCCGGCCACCCCGCCCCCGCTCCACCCGGACCGGCCCAGCCGGAGCCGGCCGGGTTGTCCGCCTGGACAGCCCCGCGGGAGCCCGCGACCGGCGATGATGAGGACCCGGCGGCGCGCTCCGGCGCGCCGTCGGGGACGGATCGCCCATGCCGACCCTCCTGCGCCTGCTCCAGCTCGCCGACACGGCGTTCCCGACCGGCGCCTTCGCGCACTCGCTCGGACTCGAGGGCGCGCACGCCGCCGGCGAGCTGCGCGACGAGCACGACCTCGAGCGGCTGCTGCGTCGCCAGCTCGACGGGATGGCCACCAGCGACCTGGCGATCGTGCTCGCCGCCCACCGGGTCGCGCTCGATGCGACGTTCCGGTCGCGCAGCGACCGCGACGTCGCGCCCGCCTCGGCGCCACCGCTCGACGCCCTGATCGACCTCGATCACGACCTGGACGCGACCCGGGCCACGCGCGAGACCCGCGAGGCGTCGCGCGCGACCGGCGAGCGGTTCCTGATCGCGGCCGCCGCGATCCTCCACGACCCGCTGCTGCGGGCGCTCCGCGACGCCGTCGCCGACCGTGCCACGCCCGGCACCCTGGCCGTGGCCTGGGGCGTCGCGGCCCGGGCGGTCGACGCCGGGCCGGCCGAGGCGGCCGAGTCGCTGGCCTTCTCGACCCTGGCCGCGCTGGCGGCCGCCGGCCAGCGGCTGGTGCCGCTCGGCGGCGTCGTCACCCAGCGCGCGCTGTGGGGCGCGGCCGGTGCGATCCCCGGTGCCGTCGCCCGCGCGGCGACGGTCGACCCGCGCGAGCCGTGCTCGTTCCTGCCCGAGCTGGACGTCCGCTCCGCCGAGCACGAGCGCCAGCGCGTCCGCCTCTTCATCTCCTGACCACCCCGACCAGGACCCGACGATGCACGACCCGACCGCGATCCACATCCCGCCCTACCCGGTGCGCCGCAACGGCACGACGATCCGGATCGGGGTCGGCGGCCCCGTCGGCTCCGGCAAGACGGCGCTGGTCGCCGAGCTCTGCCGCCGGCTGGCGGACCGCTTCCCGATCGCCGTGGTGACGAACGACATCTACACCCGCGAGGACGCCGAGGCGCTGCTGCGGGCCGGGGTGCTGCCGGCCGAGCGGATCGTCGGCGTCGAGACCGGCGGCTGCCCGCACACCGCGATCCGCGACGACATCTCGATGAACGCCCGCGCGGTCGAGGATCTGGAGGATCGCTTCCCCGAGCTGAAGCTGGTGCTCGTCGAGAGCGGCGGCGACAACCTGGCGGCGAACTTCAGCCCCGAGCTGGTCGACTGCGCGATCTACGTGATCGACGTCGCCGGCGGCGACGACGTGCCCCGCAAGGGCGGGCCCGGGCTGACCCGTTCCGAGCTGCTGGTGATCAACAAGGTCGACCTGGCGCCGCTGGTCGGCAGCGACGTCGCGATGATGGTCCGCGACGCCGACGCCCTGCGGGCCGGGGCGCCGACGATCGCCGCCTCCGTGATGCACGGCGACGGCTTCGACGGCGTCGTCGCGTGGGTCGTCGAGGCGGTCGAGCAGCAGCGCTGGGTCGCCGCGACCTCGACCGCCCGTCCGGACCCCCACCACCGCCACGACGACCACCGCCACGACCATTCCCACCAGCCCGCCTGACGCGCGCGACGCCGCGCGCGGGATTGGCGGACCGCGGGTCCCGGCGGCGCCCGCTGCCGCGACGGCGGCCGCGGTCCCGCCGGCCGTGCCCGGCCCGGTCGCCGCGCCCGCGCCGGCCGCCGTCCACCGGCGCGGGCGACTCGCGGTCCGGCTGGAGCGTCGCGGTTCGCGGACCGTCGTGGCGGCCGATGAGGTCGCGTTCCCGGCGGGGACCGTGCGGCTGACGGATGGCGACGGCGACGGGCTGCGCGAGCTGCAGATCACGAGCCCGTCGGGCGGGCTGCTGGCCGGCGACCGGCTGGACACGATCGTCGAGGCCGGTGCCGGCACGTCGGTCTCGCTCGTCACCCAGGGCGCGACCCGGGTCTACCGCGCCCGCGACGGCGCGCCCGCCAGCGGCGGCGATCCGCCGGCCCTCGCCTCGACCGGCGACCCTCGGGACCACCCGGCCGACGCGAACGGGGGCCCTGCCTCCGACCACGCCTCCGCCGGACGGGCCGACCCGACCGTCCTCGACACGTCGATCGCGGTCGCCGCCCGGGCGCGCGTCGAGTGGGTCCCCCACCACCTGATGCCCTACGCCGACGCGGCCGTCCACCAGCGGACGACGATCGACGTCGCGGCGAGCGGCGCGCTGCTCGCCTGGGAGAGCGTCGCCGCCGGTCGCAGCGCTCGCGGCGAGCGGTTCGGCTGGCGGCGCCTCGACACCCGGCTGCGGATCTCCCGGGACGGCCGGCCGCTGCTCCAGGACGGCGCCGACCTCGGCCCCGGCGGCGAGCCGTTCGACGGCGCCGACCTGGTCAGCACCGTCGTCGTGGTGCTGCCCGACCCCGCCGCCTCTTCCGCGTCCGCCGCCCGCGGACTCGCCGACGACCTCGCCGACGCGCTCGCCGATCGGCCCGGCGTCCTCGGATCGGCCTCCGCTCCCGACGACGCGCTGGTCGTCGCGCGCGTCCTGGCGCGCGACGCGCCGGCCCTCTACGGCGCGCTTCACGCCGTCCGGGTTCGCGCCCGCGCCGTTCTGGAGCTGCCGGCCCCCGGCCGACCGGTGGCCTGACGCTCCCCGCCACCCGGCCGCTCCCTCCCCGCCACCCGGCCACCCCGCACCGGCGGCCGCCCCCACGACCCGGCCGCCACCGCACCGACGAGCGCTCACGCGCCCAAACGTGGCCCACCCAATGATTTGCTTGCTAAGCTCAACCTTCTCGCGGCGCTCCGTGCTCCCACGCGGCCGCCGTCCCACGATCGCCCCCGTCCCGCCCCGAGGTCCGATGTCGTCGCCTGCCGTCGCCCTTCCCCGCTCCAACGCCCGCTCCGACGAGCCGGACGAGCGCTACAAGTGGATCGCGCTGTCGAACACGACGCTCGGGATCCTGATGGCGACGCTCAACCAGTCGATCCTCCTGATCGCGCTACCCGACATCTTCCGCGGGATCCATCTGAACCCGCTGGCGCCGGGCAACACGAACTACCTGCTGTGGATGATCCTCGGCTTCATGGTCGTGACGGCCGTGCTGGTCGTCAGCCTCGGCCGCCTGGGCGACATCTACGGGCGGGTGAAGATGTACAACCTCGGCTTCGCGGTCTTCACCCTCGGGTCGATCCTCTGCTCGGTCACGTGGATGGACGGCTCGGCCGGCGCGCTCTGGATCATCGGGATGCGCGTCATCCAGGGGATCGGCGGCGCGATGCTGTTCGCCAACGCGTCGGCGATCCTGACCGACGCCTTCCCCGCCCACCAGCGCGGGATGGCGCTCGGGATCAACGGCGTCGCGGCGATCGCCGGCTCGTTCCTCGGGCTGATCGTCGGCGGCGTGCTGGCCCCGGTCTCGTGGCGCCTGGTCTTCCTGGTCTCGGTCCCGTTCGGCGTCTTCGGCACCTACTGGGCCTACGCCAAGCTCCGCGACCAGGGCCTGCGCCGCCACGCGCGGATGGACTGGTGGGGCAACGCGACGTTCGCCATCGGCCTGGTCGCGGTGATGATCGGGATCACCTACGGGATCCAGCCCTACGGCTCGCACGACATGGGCTGGACCAGTCCGAAGGTGCTGATCCTGCTGCTGGGCGGGATCGCCGTGCTGATCGCGTTCGTGCTGATCGAGCTGCGCGCGGCCGAGCCGATGTTCCGGCTCTCGCTGTTCCGGATCCGCGACTTCACCGCCGGCAACCTGGCCAGCCTGCTGGCCTCGATCGGCCGCGGCGGCCTGCAGTTCGTGCTGATCATCTGGCTGCAGGGGATCTGGCTGCCGCAGCACGGCTACGACTTCCACGACACGCCGCTCTGGGCCGGGATCTACATGGTCCCGATGATCGTCGGCTTCCTGCTGGCGGGACCGGTGTCCGGCGTGCTGTCGGACCGCTTCGGCGCACGGCCGTTCGCCGTCGTCGGGATGCTCGGCACGGCGCTCAGCTTCGGCCTGCTGCTGGCCCTGCCGGTCGACTTCGACTACGTCTGGTTCGCGCTGGTGCTGCTGCTCAACGGGCTCTCGATGGGCCTCTTCGCGTCGCCGAACCGGATGGCGATCATGAACAGCCTGCCGGTCGATCAGCGTGGCGCCGGGGCCGGGATGACGGCGACCTTCCAGAACTCGGCGATGGTGCTGTCGATGGGCGTCTTCTTCTCGCTGATGATCGTCGGCCTGGCGTCGAGCCTGGGCCCGGCGATGCACGACGGCCTGGTCGCCCACGGGGTCTCCAACGCGGACGCGACCCGGATCGCCGACCAGCCGCCGGTGGTCACGCTGTTCGCGTCGTTCCTCGGCTTCAACCCGGTCGCGAGCCTGCTGGGCCCCGACGTCCTGCACAGCCTGCCGGCCGCTCAGGAGCACCTGCTGACCGGACGCGAGTTCTTCCCGCACCTGATCACCGGGCCGTTCGGCGACGCCCTGACCGCGGCCTTCAGCTTCGCGCTGGTCGCCTGCCTGATCGCGGCGGCGGCGTCGCTGTTCGCCGCCGGCCGTCCCCAGCACCAGCCCGGCGAGACGGTCGCCGAGCGGGCCTGGGCGGGCGAGGCGATCGACCCCGGCGCCGACGGCGCCGCGGCCGCGATGCTGCCCTCCGGCCGCGGGGAGTGAGCGCCCCCGACGGCGATCGGCCGGGTCAGGCCCGCGCCCGCTCGCGCCCGTCGCTCCAGGCGGTCGCCAG
>NZ_AGUD01000017.1 GCF_000240225.1 Patulibacter medicamentivorans | reverse complement strand
CAGCCGCGGACCGCCGATCGCGACCGCCGCGCTCGGCGCGGTCGTCGGCGCGCGAACGCCGGCCTCGGCGTCCCCGGCGGGGTCGGCGCCGGCCAGCTGGGGCGTCTCGCGGAGCGCCAGGGCGGCGCTCGCCGGGGCGTCCTGCGGCTCCTCTGCCCAGACCCTGGCGACCACCCGCAGGTAGTAGCCGAACGAGATCATCGAGCCGACCACGAGGATGATCGCCAGCCAGGCGTAGTCGCCGTCGACGGCTGCCTCGACCAGTCGCAGCTTGGCGACGAAGCCGACGGTGGCGGGGACCCCGGCGAGGCCGAGCAGCGACAGCGTCAGGGCGACGGCGTGGAGCGGGCGGCGACGGCCGAGGCCGGCGAACGCCTGCTGGTGATCGCTGCCGCTGTCGCGCTCGACGGCCGTCACGACCGCGAACGCCGCCGCCGTCATGACGACGTAGGCGAGCACGTAGAAGACGGTTGCCTGGGCCCCCAGCGGCGTCGCGACGACCACGCCGACCAGCATGTACCCGGCCTGGGCGACCGAGGAGTACGCCAGCAGCCGCTTGACCGATCCCTGGCCGAGCGCGCCGACGTTGCCGACGATCATCGCGATCGCTGCCAGCGCCGCCAGCGCCGGGCCCCAGACGCTCGACAGGCCGGGCAGCGCGACGTCGAACAGCCGCACCATCGCGATCAGCGTCGCGACCTTGGTCGCGGTCGCCATGAAGGCGGTGACCGCGGTCGGCGCGCCCTCGTAGACGTCGGGCGTCCACTGGTGGAACGGCGCCACCGAGGCCTTGAAGCAGAGGCCGACGATCACCATCGCGACGCCGCCGAGCAGCAGCGGGTCGTCGCGCAGGCCGCTGTCGGAGCCGATCTCGCGGGCGATCGCCGCGTAGTCGGTGAAGCCGGTCGCGCCGTAGATCAGCGCCAGGCCGTAGAGCAGCGTGGCCGAGCCGACCGAGCCGACGATCAGGTACTTCAGCCCCGACTCCAGCGAGCGGCGGCGGTGCAGCTCGGTCGCGGCCAGGACGTACAGCGGGACCGACAGCAGCTCGAGGCCGAGGAAGGTCGTGACCAGGTTCTGGGCGCCGGCGAACAGCGCCATGCCGGCCGCGGAGACCAGCAGCAGCGCGTGGTACTCGCCGTGGGCGGCCTCGCGCGGGGCGGTCGCGCCGATCGACAGCAGGACCGCGGCGATCCCGGCCACCCCGACGCCGATCGTGCCGATCAGGGCCAGCGGGTCGAGCGCCAGCGCGCCGGAGATCAGGCTGCCGCGCTCGTCCCACTGCCAGACCGCCAGGCCGGCGGCGGCGCCGAAGGCGACGATGCTCAGGAACGGGACGGCCCGCTCGCGGGCGAGCCGCGAGCGCAGCAGGCCGACGAGCAGGACGACGACCGCGCCGACGAACAGCGCGAGCACCGGCGAGAAGCCGGCCCAGTCGATGTGGGGCGCCTTGACGGCGGCCGAGACGACGGCGCTCATCGGCCTGCTCCCGGGGTCGCTGGAGTGGAGGACCCGCCGGGCACCGGCTGGCCGGTGGTCGGGTCGATCGGCACGTCGCCCTGGGGTGCGCCGGACTGCTGCCCGGGCGTCGCGGGCTCCTCGGCGGCGCTGCCGGACGGGCGGCCGGCGGCCTCGCCGGCCAGCTCCACGGCGGCCTCGCCGCCGGTCCGCGCGTCGTCGGCCAGCATCTTGCGGGCGCCCTCGGGATCGGCGGCGACGGCCGCGCCGAGCACCGACCGCGTCGCGGCCCGCTCGCCGGCGTGGATCGTCTTCTGCGGGTAGACGGCGAGCGCCAGGATCAGCGCCACCGGCACCGCCAGCAGGACCAGCTCGGCCGGCCGCAGCTCGCGGCTGGTCACGCGCGGGCCGACCCGGTTGTGGGTCGTGCGGATGAACAGCCGCAGGGCGTAGACCGCCGCCAGCGCGACGCCGAGCGAGGCGACGACCGCGAGCGCGATCGAGGCCCCCTCCCAGGTGCCGCGCAGGATCAGGAACTCGCCGACGAAGTTCGCGCTGCCGGGCATCGCCAACACGGCGTAGGTCACGATCACGAACAGGACCGCGAAGATCGGCGCGCGGAAGGCCACGCCGCCCATGTCGCGGATGTCCTCGGAGCCGCCGGCCCGTGCCGACAGCACGCCGACCGCCAGGAACGCCGGCAGCACCACCAGCCCGTGGTTGACCGACTGCAGCAGCGCGCCGCTGGCGCCGTCGGTGCGGAAGCTGAAGACGCCGAGCGTGATGAAGCCCAGCTGCGCGACCGACGAGAACGCCAGCACCAGCCGCGCGTCGGTGGTCGTCAGCGCGATCGAGCTGGCGTAGAGGATCGACAGCACGGCGATGATCAGGACGACCCAGCGCAGGTCGGCGGCGCCCTGCGGCAGCAGCGGCAGCGCGACCCGCAGGAAGCCGTAGATCGCGACCTTGCTGAGGACGCCGGAGAAGACCGCCAGGACCGGCAGCGGCATCGCCTTGTAGCCGTCGCGCAGCCAGCCGTGGATCGGGAACGCCGGCATCTTGACCAGGAAGGCCGCGGCGAAGCAGGCGAAGATCCAGCCCTGGCTGCCCTCGGGGACCGCGCGCTGGGCGAGGTCGGCGAACGAGAAGCTGACCTGCTGCCCGTCGGGCGTGGCCAGCACGCCGAGGGCGATCGCGCCGACCAGCATCAGCAGCGAGCCGACCAGCGTGTAGATGACCATCTTCGTGACGGCCTTGGTGCGATCGGCGCCCTCGCCCCACTGCGCGGTGAGGAAGAAGAACGGGATCAGCATCAGGTCGAAGAACGCCACGAACAGGATCAGGTCCTGCGCGATCAGCGCCCCGATGACGGCGGTCTGGGCCAGCCCGAGGTGGAAGTAGTACTGCTGCGGGCGCTCGAGCGAGGCCGCGTCGTCCTTCGGCGCCGACCAGGCGATCGAGAACGTGAACCCGACGGCCGCCAGCAGCAGCAGCCAGACGTTGAGCCCGTCGATGCCGAGCTGGTAGTGGACGCCGAGGGCGCTGATCCAGGTCTCGTCGGTCGGGTGCTGCAGCCCGCTCTTGGCCGACTCGAAGTCGAAGAGGTAGGCGACGACCAGGGCCAGCGTCAGCAGCGAGCCGCCGAGCGACAGCCAGCGCACGCTCTTGCCGGGCATGAAGAACCCGGCGAGCGCGAAGGCCAGCGGCAGCCAGAGGATGATCGAGAGGTGCGGCATCGGATCAGCTCTGCGCCAGGAAGTAGACGAGGACGACGACCAGCCCGCTGAGCAGGACCGCCGAGTAGGACCGCAGGTAACCCGACTGCAGCCGCCGGACGAGCGCCGAGGCGCCGCGGGTCGCCCCGGTCGCGCCGCCGACGATCGCGCCGCCGATCACCAGCCGCTCGAAGCTGTCGTGCGCGAACCGCCCGAAGGCCCGGAACGGCGTGACGATCAGCGCGTTGATCAGCTCGTCGAAGTACCACTTGTTGACGAACAGCCGGTGGACCGGGGCGAACCGCTGCTGCCAGCCGGCCGAGATCGTGGTCGGCGCCTCGCCGCGCTCCTGCGGGCGGGCCCAGACCAGGTAGGCGACGTAGATGCCGGCGAGGCCCAGGCCGGTGCCGACCAGCAGGCCGATCGCCGTGATCCCGTCGCCCGGGTGGACCGGGTGGTGGATGTCGGCGAAGGTCGGCTCGAGGAAGTGCTCCAGCGGCGTCAGGATCCCGAACGGGATCCCCAGCAGCCCGCCGAGGATCGCCAGCACGGCCAGGCCGCCCATCGCCACGCGCATCGGCGTGGCGCGCTCGGCGATGTGGTGCTCGGGGCCGGGGAAGCCGACGTCGGTGTCCTCGACCTCGCCGGTGGCGGGGTTGCGGTGGACCTCGGCGTGGTGGAGGTGGCCCTCCTCCAGCTCCTTGGCCTCGGGGCACGGCTCGCCCCAGAAGGCGCGGAAGATCATCCGCCACGTGTAGACCGCGGTCAGGAACGCGCCGACGTAGCCGCCGACGACCAGGATCCAGTGCCAGCCACCCTGCTCGGCGAGCACCGCCAGGATCTCGTCCTTCGAGAAGAAGCCCGAGAACGGCGGGATCCCGGCCAGCGCCAGGCCGCCGATCACGAAGGCCGCGAAGGTGAACGGCATCGCCTTGCGGAAGCCGCGCATCTTGTCGAGCGACTGCTCGCCGGCCATCGCCGCGATCAGCGAGCCGGCGGCCATGAACAGCAGCGCCTTGAAGAACGCGTGCGTGACCAGGTGGAACATGCCGGCCACGTAGGCGCCGGCCGACACGCCCATGATCATGTAGCCGATCTGGGACATCGTCGAGTAGGCGATGACGCGCTTCAGGTCGGTCTGGGTCAGGCCAATCGTGCCCGCAACCAGCAGCGTCAGCAGGCCGACGATCGCGCCGACCGTCTGGGCCGTCGTCGACAGCTCCATCAACGGGTGCAGGCGCGCGATCAGGTAGACGCCGGCGGTGACCATCGTCGCCGCGTGGATCAGGGACGAGACCGGGGTCGGGCCCTCCATCGCGTCCGGCAGCCAGGTGTGCAGCGGCAGCTGCGCCGACTTGGCGAAGGCGCCGATCATGATCAGCAGCAGGCCGGCGGTCAGCGAGCCGGTCGATCCGCTGCCCGGGCCGAAGGTGTGCTCGGCGGCCGCGAAGGTGTCGATGAAGTCGACGGTTCCGGTGTGGCTCAGCAGCAGGATCGCGCCGAGCACCAGGCCGATGTCGCCGACGACGTTGATCACGAACGCCTTGATGCCGGCGCTGGTCGCCGTGGTCCGGCGGTACCAGTAGCTGATCAGCATGTAGCTGGCCGCGCCGACGAAGGCCCAGCCGACGATCAGCAGCACGAAGTTGCTGGCCAGGACCAGCAGCAGCATCGAGAAGACGAAGAAGTTCAGGTACGAGAAGAAGCGCCCGTAGCCGGCGTCCCCGCGCATGTAGGCCAGCGAGTACAGGTGGATCAGCGTCGAGACGCCGGTCACCACCAGCAGCATCACGATCGACAGCGGGTCGACGAGGATCTCCATCTTCACGTCGACGCCGCCGACCTTGGCGTAGGTCCACAGCGACGAGGCGATCTGGCGCGACTCCTCGTCCTTGCCCTGCAGCCCGATCAGGGCCAGCAGCGAGAAGACGAAGCCCAGGCCGACGGTCGCGGTGCCGAGGATCCCGGCCGCGACGCCCTTCCAGGCCTTGAAGCCCAGGCCGAGGACGATCGCGCCGAACAGCGGCAGCGCCAGGACGATCCAACCGGCAGCGGTCGGGCTCATCGGGCACCCCCGTTCGGGCCGGGGACGGGTGGGGTGGCGGCGGTCGCCGCGAGAACGCAGTGGGGCATGGAAGAGGGCAGCGGTGCGGCGGTCATCCCTGCAGCTCCCGCAGCTCGTCGACGTCGACGGCGACGCGGTTGCGGTACAGGGCGACGACGATCCCGAGGCCGACGGCGACCTCGGCCGCGGCGACGACCATCACCACCAGCGCGAAGACCTGGCCCTCCTGCGAGCCGTGCATCCGCGCGAACGAGATCAGCGCCAGGTTGCCGGCGTTGAGCATCAGCTCGAGGCAGACCAGGACCAGCAGCGGGTTGCGGCGGGTGATGACGCCCGCGGCGCCGATCGCGAAGACGATCGCGGAGACCGCCAGATACCAACCGATCGCCATCAGCCGTTCTCCTGGCGGGGGTGAGGGGCGGAACCCAGGTCGATGCCGATGACCATCAGTCGTCCTCCCCGTCGATGTCGCCGCGGGTGCCCGACGCCGGCGGCGAGCCCGCGCCGGTCGACGGCGTGATGTGGGCGCTGAGCGCGCCCGGGACCGGGTTGACGGCGCCGACGCCCTCGCGCATCGAGCCGGTGCCGGTCGGCGCCAGCAGGTCGAGCGCCGCGATCATCCGATCCTCGCCCGGCAGCACGCCGCGGCGGCGGCGGGCCAGGACGACGGCGCCGACGGCGGCCACCAGCAGCAGGAACGAGGCCGCCTCGAAGGGCAGCAGGAAGCGGGTCAGCAGCAGCTCGCCGATCTGGCCGGGCGAGCCGAAGTCGGCCCCGATCTTGGCCCCGTCGCTGTCGATCGCCTTGAGGCTCGAGCCGAGCGTGGCGACCACGACGGTGGCGAGGACGCCGATCCCGATCGCATAGGAGAGCCAGCGCAGCGTCGGCGCGGGCCCGCCGGTGGCGTCGGTCGCGCCGCCGACGTAGGCGTTGACGAAGACGTAGAGCACCATCACCGCGCCGACGTAGACCATCACCTGGACCACGGCGACGAACGGGGCGTAGAGCAGCAGGAAGAGCGCCGCCAGCGACAGCAGGTGGGCGACCAGCGACAGCACCGCGTAGAACGGGTTGCGCAGGACGACCACCCCGAGGGCGGCGATCACGGCCAGCGGGCCGGCGATGAAGAAGAGGACCTCGTTCATGGCGCCGCGGCTACTCCCCCTCCGCCCGCAGCGGCGTGCGCACGGGCGGCTCCTGGAGCAGCATCTCCTTGGTGAAGATCAGGTCCGAGCGGTTGTAGTCGGCCAGCTCGTAGTCGTGGCCCATCGTGATCGCGTCGAACGGGCAGGCCATCTCGCAGTAGCCGCAGAAGATGCAGCGGCTCATGTTGATCTCGTAGACGGCGGCGTAGCGCTCGCCGCCCGAGACGCGGTCGATCGGGTCGTTCTCGGCCGCGACGACGCGGATGCAGTCGGCCGGGCAGGCGGCGGCGCAGAGCGAGCAGCCGACGCACTTCTCCAGCCCGGTGTCCTCGAACGTGTGCAGCCGGTGACGGCCGCGGAAGCGCGGGTAGACCGGCGTCTTCTGCTCGGGGTACTCGATCGTCGTGGTGCCCTCGACGACGCGTCCGAACGAGGTCTTGAGGCCACGCAGGGTCTCGCCGAGCACGCGGTAGGCGCCGCCGAGCCCGCCGGGCTCGGGGCCGCGCTGCACCGCGACGAGGTCGTCTCCGGGATTCCAGGGCATGAGGGGTGCGATTCCGGTGCGCTACTTGTCGGTGACGACGAGGATGACCGCCGTCACGAGCGCGTTGAGGGTGGCCAGGGGCAGGAGGACCTTCCAGCCGAAGGACATCAGCTGGTCGTAGCGGACCTTCGGCAGCGACGCGCGGATCCAGACGATCAGCGTGACGATCAGCGCGGTCTTCGCCAGCACGACGATCGGGTCGATCCAGCCGGGCGGGTCGATCCCGAACGGCAGCTGCCAGCCGCCGAGGAAGAGCGTCGCGAACATCGCGCCGGCCATCACCAGGTGGACGTACTCGGCCACGTAGTAGAGGGCGAAGCGGCCGCCGCCGTACTCGGTCATGTAGCCGGCGACCAGCTCGGAGTCGGCCTCCAGCAGGTCGAACGGCGTGCGGTTGATCTCGGCCAGGGTCGCGACGAAGAAGATGAACGCGCCGACGACCTGGGGCAGGATGAACCACATCCCCGACTGGTGCTCGACGATCCCCGACAGCGACAGCGTGCCGGCGGTCATCACGATCCCGAGCAGCGCCAGGCCCTGCGAGACCTCGTAGGAGATCAGCTGGGCGGCGCCGCGCATCGCGCCGAGGAACGAGTACTTCGAGCCCGACGACCAGCCGCCGAGCAGCACGCCGTAGGCGCCGATCGAGCTGAAGGCGAAGAAGATCAGCAGCCCGATGCTGGAGTCCAGGCCGTAGAGCCCGACCGGGGTCCCGAAGATGTCCTGCGGGCGGCCGCTGAAGGGCACCAGCGCGAACGTCGCCAGGGCCGCAACCATCGCCAGCAGCGGCGAGAGGATGAACAGCCAGCCGATCGACCCGCGCGGCTTGAACTGCTCCTTGGTGACGAGCTTGAAGATGTCCGCCATCGGCTGCAGCGTCCCGAACGGGCCGACGCGGTTCGGGCCTGGCCGGTTCTGGAAGCGGCCCAGCAGCTTGCGCTCGTAGAGCAGCGCCAGCGGCACCAGCGAGAAGCCGATCCCGAAGATCACCAGGGTCTTGACGATCTGCATCCACCAGGGCTCGTAGAACCCCACCTCGGCGATCGGCGCGGGCGTCAGGCTCATGCGGGGCGGGCGGGGTCGCTGTTCACGTGGACGAGCGCGGCGTCGAGCACGTCGACGCTCTCCGCCCCCAGGCCCGACTCCAGGAAGACGCTGCCGCGCGGCGCGGCCGCGCGCAGGTGGGCGACGGCGGCGATCGTCTCGGCGCTGCCGTCCTCGCCGGTCGCGGTGACCGTGACCTGCTGACCGTGGCGGATGCCGCGCTCCTGGGCGTCGTCGG
The DNA here is from genome assembly GCF_000240225.1 of Patulibacter medicamentivorans. Classification (GTDB taxonomy): domain Bacteria; phylum Actinomycetota; class Thermoleophilia; order Solirubrobacterales; family Solirubrobacteraceae; genus Patulibacter; species Patulibacter medicamentivorans. Next base: position 30,781 of record NZ_AGUD01000017.1, on the reverse strand, counting down.
GGTTGAGCTCGGCCCGCTGCTTCGGGGCGAGGAACTTCAGCGCCGGCGCGTGGGCGACCTCGGGCGATGCCCAGACCGAGCGGAAGCGGCCCAGCCGCAGCGCGCCGTTCGGCGACGCGGCTGGGCGGGGATCCTCGAGCGCGAACGGTCCGGTCTCCCCCGCGGGGAAGGCCGCGGCGGCCTCGCGCTCCTGCCAGCGGACGCCGAAGCCGCCGATCTCGTCGTGGGTGATGCCGGCGTAGAACGGGACCGCCTCGGCGATCTCGCTCGTGACCATCATCGACGTCAGCGCCGTCGCCTGGCCGCCGACCGCGGCGATCAGCTGCGACAGCACCTGCCAGGTCGGGCGGGCGCCGTCGGGGCGGGCGACCGCGGGCCGCAGCCGCTGCAGGCGACCGTCCGGATGGGTGACGGTGCCCTCCTTCTCGGCGCCGGCCTCGGCGGGGAAGACGACGTTGGCGTGCTCGCGCAGGCCGTCGGTCAGGAACTGGGCGTGGGCGACGACCGCGCCCGCGTGCAGCGCCTGCTCCCACAGGCCGCGCTCGGGGAAGCTCTGGACCGGGTCGACGTGCAGCAGGTGCAGCCCGGTGATCTGGCCGGCGATCGTCGCCTGCGCGATCTCCTGGGCCGAGCGCCCGACGGCGGCCGGCTCGCGGTAGCCGGGGCCGGCGGTCGGCAGCAGGCCGATCTCGCGCAGGCCGCGGCCGTTGGCGCCCGACGGCACCTGCAGCAGGCCGGCGCCCGCGTGGTCGTCGAGCAGGCTCAGCCGGCCGGCGACCTTCAGCAGCGCGCGGGCGGCGTTGTCGGGGTTGGCGCCGTGCGTCAGCCGCTCGCCCCAGACGATCACGACGTCCTCGCCGGCCTCGCGCAGCATCCGGCCGAGCGCCTCGACCTGGGCCGCGTCGGCCCCGGCCGCGGCCGCCAGGCCGGCGACGTCGCCGATGCCGCCGACAGCCGCGTCGAGCGCGCAGACGAACGCCTCGCCGGCGCCCGGCGCGAAGCGCACGGCCTGCTCGGCGATCGAGTCCAGGCTCGACGGGCGGCTGGTCGCGACGGCCAGCCGCATCCCGTGCCGGCGGACGCCCTTGCGGATCCGCAGGTCGAGGATCGGCATGTCGTCGACCGGCTCGCTGTCGAGCACCAGCACGCTGTGGGCCCACTCGACGTCGGGCACCGTGGCCTGGGCCTCGGGCGTGTCGAGCGCGGCCAGCAGCCCGGCCGAGACCGCGGGCCCGGAGGCGCCGGAGCGGCTGTCGAAGTCGCGGCTGCCGAGGACGTCGGCGTGCAGCCGCCGCAGCAGCCAGCCCTCCTCGTTGGAGGTCGCGCCGCCGGCGAGGGCCCCGAGGCCGGCCGGCGTCTTGCCGAGCAGGCGGGCGGCCTCGGCCAGGGCGCGCTCCCAGCTGACCGGGCGCAGCACGCCGCCGTCGCGCAGCAGCGGCTCGGTGACGCGGTCGTCGACGTAGGAGGACTGGTAGGCGAAGCGCCCGCGATCGCACAGCCAGCCGTCGTCGACGGCGTCGTTCTGGCGGCTGAGGACCCGCATCACGCGGTCGTCGCGGACCGTGTAGCTGACGTTGCACTGGCCGGGGCAGAGCGTGCAGACCGAGCCGGACTGCTCGATGTCCCACGGGCGCGCGCGGAAGCGGTAGGCCTGGCTGGTGAGGGCGCCGACCGGGCAGAGCTCGATGATGTTGCCGCTGAACGGGGCCACGTACGGGTGCCCGTCGAAGGTCCCGACGAAGGTGTCGGCGCCGCGCTCGTGGAGGATCAGCTGGTAGTCCTCGGACACCTCCTGGCTGAACCGCACGCAGCGGTAGCAGAGGATGCAGCGCTCGCGGTCGATCGCGATCAGCGGGCTCAGCTCGACCGGCTTCTCGAAGTGGCGCTTGGGCTCGACCGTGCGGCTGGTGCCGCGGCCCCAGCCGTAGGAGATGTCCTGCAGCGGGCACTCGCCGCCCTTGTCGCAGACGGGGCAGTCGAGCGGGTGGTTGAGCAGCAGGAACTCGACCACCGACTCCTGCGCGGCCTTGACCCGCGGGGTCTCGGTGTTGACGACCATCCCGTCGCGGACGGGGGTCGAGCAGGCGGTCTGGAGCTTCGGGATCCCCTCGACCTCGACCAGGCACATGCGGCAGGCGCCGACCGGCTGGCCGAGCTTCGGCTCGTAGCAGAAGACGGGGATGTCGACGTCGCCGAGCTTGGCCGCGTCGGCCAGCATCGTGCCGGCCGGCGCGACGACCTCGCGGCCGTCGACGACGAAGGTGATCTCGTTGATCTCGGGGCGCGGCATCAGTGGCCGATGCCTTCCAGCACGGGCGCGGCGGCGTCCAGCTCGGCCAGCAGCCGGGCCTCGTTGGCCGCGCGGGCGGTCTCGATGTGCTGCTCGAACTGGGGCCGGAACTTCTGGACCATCGAGGCGACCGGCATCGCCATCGCGTCGCCGAGCACGCACAGGCAGTTGCCCATGATCTGGTCGCAGACCGACTCGATCACGTCGAGGTCCATCGGCGTCGCCTCGCCGGACTGGATGCGCTTGAGCATCTTGGTCGTCCAGTTGGTGCCCTCGCGACAGGGCGTGCACTTGCCGCAGCTCTCGTGCTTGTAGAAGCTGGCCGTCTTGACCGCGACGTCGACGACCGAGTTGGAGTCGTCGACGACGATGATCGCGCCGGAGCCGAGCATCGTCTTGGCGCCGGCCAGCGAGTTGTAGTCGTACGGCAGGTCGAGGTCGTCCTTGGTCAGGACCGGCGAGGAGCTGCCGCCGGGGAACCAGAAGAAGACGTCGCGCCCGGGGTCGGGGCCGCCGGCGAGGCCGTAGATGATCTCGCGCCCGGTCATCCCGAGCTCGATCTCGTAGTTGCCCGGCCGCTGGACGTTGCCCGAGACCGAGATCAGCTTGGTGCCGCTGGACGCCTCGACGCCCATCGCCGCGTAGGCCTCCGGGCCGACCGCGAGGATGTGCGGGATCGCGGCCAGCGTCTCGACGTTGTTCAGGAGCGTGGGCCCCTGGTACAGGCCCTGGTTGGCCGGGAACGGCGGCTTCAGGCGCGGGTTGCCGCGACGGCCCTCGAGCGCGTCGAGCAGGCCGGTCTCCTCGCCGCAGATGTAGGCGCCGGCGCCGCGGTGGACCCACAGGTCGAGGTCGATCCCGCGGCCGAGGACGTTCGGCCCGATGTAGCCGGCGTCCTTCGCCTCCTGGACGGCGGCCTCGAGGATCTCCGCCTGCTGGACGTACTCGCCGCGGATGAAGATGAAGGCCTTGTTCGCCCCAACCGCGTAGGCGGCGATGATCATGCCCTCGATCAGGGTGTGCGGGCTCTTCTGCATGAGCTCGCGGTCCTTGAAGGTCCCGGGCTCGGACTCGTCGGCGTTGCAGACGAGGTACTTGTCCATCTTCCCCTGGGGGATGAACGACGCCTTCTTGCCGGTCGGGAAGCCGGCGCCGCCGCGACCGCGCAGGCCGGAGACCTCGATCTCCTTGACGATCGAGTCGCGGGCCATCGCCAGCGCCTTCTCGGCCTGCTGGTAGCCACCGCGGCGCTTGTAGACCTCGATCGTGTTGAGGCCCGGCTCGTCGATGTCGTGGAAGAGGAGCTTGTGGGTCATCGCGCCGCTCCTGGGATGTCGTTCCCGCCCGTCGCCGGGCCGTCGGTGTGGAGGACCGGACCGATCGTGCCGGCCTCGATCGCCTCGACCTCGACCCCGTCGGAGTTGGCGGCCGTGTCGGCGACCCGGCGGCGCACCAGCTGCTTCAGCGGCAGCGGGTCGGCGCCGGCGGCGATCTGCTCGGCCAGGACCGGGATCTCGGCGTCGTCGACCGGGCCGACGTAGACCCCGTCGACCGAGCACATCGGCGCGATGTCGCAGGCGCCGAGGCACTCGAAGCCGCGGATGTTGACGTCCGGGTCGTCGGCCAGCTGGCCCTTGAGCGCGGCCAGCAGCTCGTCGCCGCCGCGCAGCGAGCAGGAGATGTTCGTGCAGACGTAGACGGTCTTGCGCCCGACCGGCCTGGTCTCGAGCATGTCGTAGAAGCCGGCGACCGCGGTCAGGTAGCCCGGGGTCAGCCGCATCACGCAGGCGACCTGCTCGATCGCGTCCGGCGAGCACCAGCCGTGCAGCCGCTGGGCCGCGGCCAGGGCCGGGATCGCCGCCGACCGCGGGTCGGGATAGCGGGACATGTAGTCCTCGATCTCCGCCCGCAGGTCCTCCGGCACCGCGACCTGCGCCGGGTCGGGGACCTCGGCCGCGTCCTTGCCGGGGTCGTGGCCCTCGCGCCAGCCCGGCACGCGCGAGCCGTCGGCGAAGCGGTGGACCTCGTGGTGGAAGAGCTCGCCCGAGATCCCGTCGCCGTCGCCGGGGACGTGGACGCGGGTCGGGACGTCGGCGCCCTGGCGGACGGCTTCGCGGTCGAGCGGACCGAGCGGATCGCGACGCAGGCTCATCGGTCGATCCCTCCCAGCAGCGGATCGAGGCAGGCCAGCGTGGCGATCATGTCGGCGATGTACTCGCCGCGGGCCATGTCGCCGAAGGCCTGCAGGTTGACGAACGAGGGGTCGCGCACGTGGACGCGGGCGGGCTTCGACGAGCCGTCGGAGCGGACGAAGCAGCCGAGCTCGCCGCGGGGGCCCTCGATCGCGTGGTAGGCCTCGCCGGCCGGGACGCGCATGCCCTCGGTGACCAGCTTGAAGTGGTGGATCAGCGCCTCCATCGAGGTCGCCAGCTCGTGCCGCGGGGGCAGCGCGACCTTGCGGTCCTCGGTGATCCAGGGGCCCTCGGGCAGGCCGTCGATCGCCTGCTCGATGATCCGCAGCGACTGCCGCATCTCGGCCACGCGGACCAGGTAGCGGTCGTAGTTGTCGCCCTCGGTGCCGACCGGGATCTGGAAGTCGAAGTCCTCGTACGAGGAGGACGGCATCGCCTTGCGCAGGTCCCACGGCACGCCCGCGGCGCGCAGCAGCGGCCCGGTCACGCCCCACGCCTGCAGCTGCTCGGCGCTGAGGACGCCGACGTGGCGCAGCCGCCGCAGCACGATCTCGTTGCGCTTGAGCATCGCGTCGTACTGGTCGATGCGCTTGGGCATCTCGACCAGGAACCGGCGCAGGCTCTGCTCCCAGCCGGCCGGGATGTCCTCGGCGACGCCGCCGATCTGGAAGTAGCGGGTGTGCATCCGCTGCCCCGACGAGTACTCGAAGAGGTCGAGGATCGTCTCGCGCTCGCGGAAGGCGTACCAGAAGATCGAGATCGCGCCGAGGTCGAGCATCGTCGTCCCGAGCCACACCAGGTGGCTCATGATCCGGTTCAGCTCGAGGTGGATCACGCGCAGGTACTGGGCGCGCTTGGGGACCTCGACCTCGAGCAGGTCCTCGACCGCCCCGACGTAGGCCATCGCGTTGAAGTAGTACGCGAGGTAGTCCATCCGCTCGATGACGGGGATGGCCTTCCAGTACGCCTTGTCCTCGGCGGTCTTCTCGATGCCGGTGTGGAGGTAGCCGACGATCGGCTTGACGTCGCGGACGACCTCGCCCTCGAGCGTCGTCAGCAGGCGCAGCACCCCGTGCGTGGCGGGGTGGTGCGGCCCCATGTTGATCGTCAGCAGCTCGGCGTCGTCGCGCGTGGCGACCTGCCGCAGCTGGGCGGAGAAGTCGATCGACTGCTCCTGGACCCGGTAGGCCGAGGGGCCGGACTGGTCGGCCGGCGGGTCGGCGACCGCGGTCAGGGGACCGCCGGGCTCGCCGCCGAGCAGGTCGGCGATGTCGGGAGCGGCCTGGCGCTCGCCGGCGGTGGCCGGGGCGTCCTGCTCGCGGTGGGACGGGCCCGCGGCCTCGCCGGCGGCGGGCGCGGCGGGATCGCCGCCGGGCTTCGGGGTCTCGTCGCTCACTTCCACCACCCCGGGTTGCGGCGCTCGGTCTCGGTGAAGATCACCGGCTCGCCGCCGATCGGGAAGTCGCGCCGCTGCGGATGGCCGATGTAGTCCTCCGGCATCAGGATCCGGCGCAGGTCGGGGTGGCCGTCGAAGACCACGCCGAACATGTCGAAGACCTCGCGCTCGTGGAAGTCCGCCGTCGGCCAGTCGGCGACGACCGAGGGCACGTGCGGGTCCTCGGCCGAGACCCGGACCTTGACCGTGACGCGGTCCTGCAGCTGCATCGAGAGCAGCTCGTAGACGACGCCCAGCCGCCGCTCCTCGGGGTGGTAGTCGACCCCGTGCACCGACATCAGCATCGTGTAGCCCTCGTGGCGCAGGCGCTCCAGGGCGCTGCCGATCGCGTCGGGCCGGACTTCGATCTCGGCGCGGCCACGGGCGACGACGGTCGCGACGACCGCACCGTCCTGCTCCGCTCCCACCAGGTGGGCCAGGCGCTCGAGCGCGTCGCCGTCAGGCACGCGCGCCGTCCTCGGCGGGCGGGAGCTCTTCGGTGCCGTGCGCCTTGTAGCGATCGCGCCAACCCATCGTCGGGTCGTCCTGGATCATCTTGCGCAGCTTGAGGATCCCGTACATCACGGCCTCGGGCCGCGGCGGGCAGCCCGGGATGTGGACGTCGACCGGCATGAACTTGTCGGCCGGGACGATCGCGTAGTTGTTGAAGACGCCCATCGACGAGCTGCAGGCGCCCATCGCGATCGCGTACTTCGGCTCGAGCATCTGGTCGTAGACGCGGCGGACGACCGGCGCCATCTTCATCGACACGCGGCCGGCGAGGATGATCAGGTCGGATTGGCGCGGGGTCCCGCGCATCGCCTCGCCGCCGAAGCGCGAGATGTCCATCCGGGCCCCGACCAGGCTCATCATCTCGATCGAGCAGCAGGCCAGGCCGAAGGTCAGCGGGAAGATCGAGTTGCCCTGGGCCCACTTGGTGGCCTTGTCGAGCGTCGTCGTGATGACGCTGTCGCGGACGTGCTGCTCGAGCTCCTCGCCCTCCAGCTCGCCGCGCAGCAGGTCGCGGGCGCGGGACTGACGGGCGCGGAAGGCGACCTTGTCGGCCTCGCTCAGCGTCGCGGCCTGAGCGCCGCCGCTCCGGATCACTTCCATTCCAAGGCTCCCCGTCGCCAGACGTAGATCAGCGCGACGAACAGCAGGACGATGAAGACCGCCGTCTCGATCAGCGCGAAGGTGCCGAAGGCCCGCAGCTCGACCGCGATCGGGTAGAGGAAGACCACCTCGATGTCGAACAGCAGGAACAGCATCGCGATCAGGTAGAAGCTGATCCCGAAGCGGAAGCCCTGCTGGACCTCGGACGGCAGGCCGCACTCGTAGGCGTCCTCGGCGAACTCGGTCGGCCGTCGCTTGAAGCGTGGCCCGAGGTAGCTGTTGGCGACGAGGAACAGCGCGCCAACGCCGGTCGAGAGGACGAGGAAGACGAGGATCGGCAAGTAGGACCGGAGCACCGCCGTCTGTTCTATCACCTGGATGCCACCTACCCGGGGGAGAGTTGATGGTCTCCGTGCCCGTTTTGCAGGCCGTTCGTGCCGTTGCACACGAAGTTCGCCGGAGTTCGTCACAAGGGCCACGAGGCGGCGTGCGCGGTGCCACGAAGCGCGCAATTCCGATGGTTTTGGTTGGTGTGGAACGGGGTCCCGCCGTGGACGGATGGCCGGGCGGCGGGCGGCTCGCCCGCGGCGGGGGCGGGCGGGCGCCGTCGCGGACCGGGCAGCGGGTCGCCGGCCGACCCCCTGGACGGGTCCGGACGCCGCGGTCGTGCGACGATGCCTGCCGCCGATGGCCACCGCCGCCCTGATCGTCTCGCTGCTCGTCGCCGCCGTCGGCATCGCCACCGGTGCCTGGGGCTCGTGGCTCTGGTACCGCTTCGACGCCGCCAACCGCTACTGGATCGCGATCCGCGCGACGCAGACGGGAGCGCTGCTGCTGGCGCTGCTGGCCGGCGCCGTCTGGGTGGCCGGCAAGCACCCGGACAGTTGGCTGTTCTGGCTCTACACGCTGCTGCCGATCGCGGTCTCGATGATCGCCGAGCAGCTGCGGGTCGTCGCCGCCGAGCAGGTGCTGGAGCGCCGCGGCCTCAGCGGCGCGGCCGAGGTCGCCGAGCTCGACGCGGCCGCCCAGCGCTCGGTCGTGCGCGAGATCGTCCGCCGCGAGGTCGGCGTGATGACCGCCGCCGCGCTGGTGATCGGCTTCCTGGCGCTGCGCGTGGCCGTCGAGCGCGGCGGGCTCTAGGCGGGTCGGTCGGTCGGGCGCGGTCGGTCGGGGCGGTCGGCGCGGGACGACCGCCGACGTGACGTTCCGGTCGATCAGCGACCGGAACGTGGCGGCCACGCTGCCCGACTACGACGCGGCGCCGTCGGGCAGCTGCTCGAAGGCGCCCCGGTGGAACAGCAGCGGGGCGGCGTCGGGATCCTCTCCGGCGTCGACGACCGCGCCGATCCCGATCGTGTGGTCGCCGCCGGGCAGCAGCTCCCGCAGCTCGCAGACCAGCCACGCGACCGCGTCGTCGACGACCGGGACGCCGTGGTGGATGCGGTGGAGGACGGCGGCGAGCTTGTCGGCGCCGGGTCGCTTGCTGGCGAAGACCCGCGCGACCTCCTCCTGGTCGTCGCGCAGCACGCTGACGGCGAAGCGGCCGGCGTGGCGGACCGCGGTCAGCGTCCGGCTGCCGTTGTCGAAGCAGACCAGCATCAGCAGCGGATCGAGCGAGAGCGAGCTGATCGCGTTGGTGGTGAGGCCGGCCGGGCCGTCCTCGCCGACGCTGGTCACGACCGCGACGCCGGTCGGGAAGCGACCGATCACCTGGCGGTAGGCGGCGGGATCCAGCGGTGCGTCGGCCATCGGGGGCCACACGCTACCGACGCCTTGCATGCGCCCCCGGCACCAGCCGATGGTTGCCGCCGTCGAAAGACCAGTCGCGGGCATCTAGTGCGAGATGCGAAGGTCTTCGGGCCGGTGCCGGGGGCGATCCCGTTGTTCCCCGCCCGCGAGCCGATTCCTTCTCGATCCGCGCAGGTTCTCGTGCAGGACGCTTCCGCCGCTGGCGACCGCTCGCGGCGGGCCGGCGGGCCGGCGGGGCCGGGGCCGCTACTCGCCGCCGCCGGTGTCCTCGCCGCTGGATCCGGCCCGCTTCCTGCCGACCAGCGGCCGGCAGGTCGGGGCCGGCCCGTCGACCCGCAGGTCGGCGACCGCGCCCAGCTCCTCGTCGCCCGGCTGGGCGCTGATGATCCGGTAGCGGCCGGGGCCGAGGCAGATCGTGGCCGGCACGCTCGACGTTCCGGGGCGCAGCGGCGGCTGCCGCTTGTCCTGCCAGAAGACCGAGCGGCGGTTGCCGCGCTTGTCGTCGTCGCTGACGATCCGCACCCGGTGCAGCAGCTTGCCGACGTTGCGGGCCTCGATCCGCACCGGGCCGGCCGCCATCCGGATGCTGCGGGGCTCCACGCTGTACTCCCGCAGCGTCAGCTGCAGGCGACCGTCGCGGACGACCTTCTCCGACCCGGTGTTGCAGCCGGTCTGGACCAGCACGATCGACGCGATCGCGATCGCCAGGCCGATCCCCACCCACCGCAGGTCGTGCAGGGGACTCCCCCCGTGGCCGGTACGCGCCATCGCGCGGATGATCGCGGATCCCTCGTCGCGACGGGACGCACGCGGCCGGGCTCACGCGCGGGACGGGCGAGCGGGCGGGCTCGTCGTGGCCCCGCGGACCCGGCCGCGCTCCTCGCAGGGCGGGTGGTGGTCTACGATGCGCGCGTCATGCAGCGTCGAGCCCTCACGACCCTGGCAGCCCTCGGAGCGGCCCTCGCCCTCAGCTCCTGCGGGTCGGAGTCGGTCAAGACCAACCTGGAAGCCGGCACGTTGAAGGCGGCCGACAACCCAGCGGTCGTCCGCGGGGCGAAGCTGTTCGCCGACCGCTGCGCCGGCTGCCACACGCTGGCTGCCGCGGGCACCCAGGGCGGCGCCTACCGGATCAAGGACCGCGAGCGCACCGACGGCCCGAACTTCGACCTCCGACGTGAGACCTACGGGTCGGTCCTCTACGCCCTGCGCAACGGCGGCTTCTCGGGCGCGATCATGCCCCAGAACCTGGCTGTCGGCAAGGACGCCGAGGACATCGCCACGTTCCTCTGCAACAACTCGGGCCTGAAGGCCGTCGACACCGCCAGCCCGACGAAGGTCAAGCCGGCCTCCGAGCGCTGCGCGATCACCGGCCCGACGCCGCCGTCGCGCTGATCCGCGGCTGATCCAGCCTTCGCGACGGGCGGCCATCGGCCGCCCGTCGTCGTTCCGGGCGCCCCGCTCAGCCCCGCCGCGCGACCTCGAACGCGACGAGCGTCGTGGCGCAGGCGACGTTGAGCGACTCGATCCCACCGGGCATCGGGATCCGCACCCACTGGTGGACGTAGGCGGCGGCCTCGCCCGAGGCGCCGGCGTGCTCGCCACCGACCAGGAAGGCGACCCGGTCGGGCAGCGGCAGGTCCCAGAGCGAGGTCTCGGCGCCGGCGTCCAGCCCGACGATCGAGAAGCCGGCATCGGTCAGCGCCGAGAGCGCGCCGGGGGCGTCCGAGACCCGCAGGACCGGCGCCCGCCAGGCCGTGCCGGCGGACGCCTTGACGACCTGGGGACCCAGCTCGGCGGTCCCGCGGCGAGGGACGACGATCCCGTCGATCCCGGCGCCCGTGGCCGAGCGGATGATCAGGCCCAGGTTGCCGGGCGTCGTGACGCCGTCGATCACCAGCAGCCGCTGCCGCAGGGCCGGATCCCGGGTCAGCGCATCGAGCCGGTCCTGCAGCGGTCGCATCTCCGGCGCGACGACGTCGGCGACGACGCCCTGGTCCTGCCGGCCGTTGCCCGAGATCAGCGAGACCCGGTGCGCCGACTCCTCGCGAAGCGCCACGCCGCGGTCGCGGGCCGACTTGGCCACCTCGCGCGGGACCGCTCCCCCGCCCTCGGCGACGATCACCTCGGCGACCTCGAGCGCGTCGTCTCGCAGCGCCTCGAGCACCGCGCGCCGGCCGTAGACGGTGATGCAGCGGTCGCGCCGCTGCCGTGGGTCGATCGGGCTCGGCATCGCGGGGAGGGTACGGGGCGGGGCGGGTCGCGGGGACCGAGCATCGCGATCGCACCTGGGATGCTTCCGCACATGAACACGTCTCGTGCCGCGCGTGCCGCGCTCGCCGTCCTCGGTCCGCTCGCCCTCGCCGCCGCGGCGGCCCCGGCGAGCGCCGACGTGCTCGTGATCGGCGACCCGAACGGCCCGCTGGAGGGCTCGACGCGACCAGTCACGCTGCACCTCGGCGACGGCACCAGCCGGCCGTTGGCCCGGGTGACCGGGGTCCTCGCATCGCCGCTGGTGCCCTCGCCGGACCGCCGGTTCGTCGCCGGGGCGTCGCCGAACGGCCGGATCCGCGTGATCGCGACCGACGGCAGGCCGCCCCGGACGTTCGGCCTTCCCGGCCTGAGCGGCGGAGCCGGGCTCGCGTGGAGTCGCGACGGCGCCCGGATCACCGTCTGGGGACCGGAGACGCGCCGCCGGAGGCGGGCCGTGACCCAGACCTGCGTGCTTGCCACCGGAGCCTGCACGATCGCCGACGCGTCGCGGACCACGCCGGTCGGGGCGCTGGCGGACGGGCGGCTGTTCCGGCTGGCGATGGACCCGGCCTTCCCCGACTCGTCCCTCCTCGACCAGGACACGACGGAGTGGAAGACGCAGACGGCCGCCGAGATCGCGCAGGTCCGGCGCCTGCTGCGGCGGCGGTTCCGCCTGACCCTGACCCTCGACGGCCGCGACGGTGGACCGCCGATCGTCCTCCGCCGGGTGCGGCAGTCGCTCGGCCGCGGCCTGAGCATCCCCGCCGGCGAGCTCGGCCGCGGAGCCGGGAGCACGGTGCTCGGGACGGTGCCGATCCGCTACGGGCTCCGGACGCGGCACCGCGACGGCCGTCTCCAGAGCCGCCCGACGCTCACCTTCGGCGCTCCGTCGCTGCTGCGGGTGACGCCCGACGGCCAGCAGCGGAGCGTGCCGGGCAAGCAGTTCGCGTTCGGCGACGGCGACCTGCTGGGTCTCGGCCCGCTGCTGCTGCCGGCCTTCGCCGAGGCGACCAACGGCGACTGGGTGACGATCGGCGGCCAGCGGAAGGACCACGCGCTGGTCCGGACCGCCTTCGACGGCCGCACGAGCCCGCTGCTGGTCGGCGGCCGGCCGGCGAGCGCCGAGGTCCTCCTGAGCGCCGTCGGCGTGCCGGCGAAGGACACGGCCAGCGGCCGCGAGGCGAGCCCCGCGTTCCCAATCGACTACGAGTCCGCGACCGACAGCCTGATCGTCGCGGTCGACGATCGTCGCGGCCGCGGCTACGTCCTCCGCGTCCCGCTCTCGGGCGGCCGTCCGCCGACCGTCGTCGTCAAGCACGCGCAGTGGCAGTTCGGCGGGGTGGCGGCGTGGTGAGCCGTCGGGCCACCCTGCGGCCCGGTCCGGCAACCCGCGCTCGCAGCAACGGGTCGCGGCCATCGAGCCCGGCGACAGCAGCGATCCCGCTGCCCGAACCAGCCGACCAGCCACTCCCCCACCACCACCGCTAGCCTCCCCTCCGATGCTCGACCTGAAGGCCCTGCGCCGCGATCCCGACGCCGCTCGTGCCGCCCTCGCCCGCCGTGGCGGGAGCGATGCGGAGACCTTCGACCGGGTCCTGGTCCTCGACGAGCGGCGGCGCGAGATCCTGCCGCAGCTCGAGGGGCTGCGGGCGGAGCAGAACGCGGCCAGCCAAGCGATCGGCAAGGCGCAGAAGGCACGGAAAGCGAACCCCCCCGCCCCCGGGTCGCAGGCGGACGCCGACGCCGCGATCGCCGCGATGCGCGACGTCGCCGCCCGGGCCAAGGCGCTGCAGGAGGAGCTGACGACCGTCGAGGCGCAGCTGCAGGAGAGCCAGGCACGGCTGCCCAACCTGCCCCACCCCGACGCCCCGCCGCGGGACACGGTGATCAGGACCGTCGGCGAGCCGGCCGTCGACGGCCTCGACCTGCGCGCGAACGCCGAGGGCGAGGCGTCCTCGGCGGCGCTCGACCACCTGCAGATCGCGGGCCCCGACCGCGTCGACATGGAGCGCGGCGCCCGCCTCTCCGGCTCGCGCTTCGCCTACCTGCGCGGAGACCTGGTCTTCCTCGAGCTGGCGCTCGTCCAGTGGGCGCTGAGCAAGCTCCGCGGCCACGGTCACGAGGCCGTCGTCCCGCCGGTCCTCGTCCGCGAGGAGGCGCTCTACGGCACCGGCTTCCTGCCCGACACCGAACAGCAGATCTACACCCTGCCCGACGACGAGCTGTTCCTCGTCGGCACCAGCGAGGTCGCGCTCGCGTCGATGCACGCCGGCGAGATCCTCGAGGGCGACAGCCTGCCCCGCCGCTACGCCGGCTTCTCGCCCTGCTTCCGCCGCGAGGCCGGGGCCGCCGGCAGCGCCGACCGCGGGATCTTCCGCGTCCACCAGTTCGACAAGGTCGAGATGTTCAGCTTCGTCCCGCCCGAGCAGGCCGAGGACGAGCACGCCCGGCTGCTGGCGATCGAGGAGGAGATCCTGGGCGATCTGGGGATCCCCTACCGCGTCGTCGACATCGCCGTCGACGACCTCGGCAGCTCGGCCGCGCGCAAGTTCGACTGCGAGGCCTGGCTGCCGTCGCAGGAGCAGTACCGCGAGCTGACCTCGACGTCGAACACGACCGACTACCAGGCCCGCCGGCTCGGCGTGCGCTACCGGCCGGAGGGCGGCAAGCCCGAGACGATGGCCACGCTCAACGGGACCGCGATCGCCGTCGGCCGGACGATCATCGCCCTGCTCGAGCACGGCCTGCGCGAGGACGGCACGGTCGTGCTCCCCGAGTGCCTGGTGCCGTTCGGCGCGCCGGCCGTGCTGCCGGCCGCGTGAGCGCCGGCGGCGTCCGCGCCGCGACCGTCCCGCCCGCCAGGACCGCGGGACCCCGGCGATGACGGCGATCCTGCTCGCCCTGCTCGCCTCCGGCGCCTGGGGCACGAGCGACTACATCGGCGGCCGCGCCAGCCGCGAGCGGCACGCGCTGGCGGTGATGGCGCTGACCCGGGCGGTCGGCCTGGCGCTGCTGGTGGTGCTGGTGCTGGCCACGAGCTCGCCGTGGATCGGCGACGACTGGCCGCTGGCGGTCGCGGCCGGCGTGGCGCTCTTCGGCGGGATGCTCTGCCTGTACCAGGCGCTGGCGATCGGGCCGATGTCGATCGTCGCGCCGATCTTCGCCACCGGCGCCGTGGTCCCGGTGCTGTGGGGGATCGCCGACGGCGAGGCGCCGGGCGCGCTGGCGATCATTGGGCTGGCCGCGGCGGTCGGCGGCTGCGTCCTGACGGCGCGGGCGCCCGGGACGCCCGGGATGCGGGCCGACCGGCGCGGGATCGCGTTCGCGCTCGGCGCGGCGGCCGGGCTCGGCAGCGGGCTGGCGCTGCTGGACGGCGCCGCCGAGCGCGCCGCCCTGACCGCCGTGCTCGTCGAGCGCGCCGTCGAGCTGGTGCTCGTGGCCGGCGCCTTCGCCGTCCTCTGGCGGACGCTGGCGCCCCAGCTGCGCGGCGCCGGCCTGCTGCCGCTCGCCGGCCTGATCGACGTCAGCGCCCAGGCGCTGTTCGCGCTCGCCTCGCGCAGCGGGCTGCTGCCGGTGGTGGCGGTGCTCTCCTCGCTCTACTCGGTCGTGACCGTGCTGCTGGCGCGGGCGCTGCTCGACGAGCGGCTGTCGCGAACGCAGGCCGGCGGTGCCGGGCTGACGCTGGTCGGCGTCGGGCTGGTGGCCGCCGGCGGCTGACCCCGGATCGGCTCAGGCGTCAGCGGGCGCGGCGTCGAGCTGACGACGCAGGAGCACGTCGCCGATCAGCGACCCGGGAGGACCGGCGGTGACCAGCGTGATCGCGGGGAACCACCAGCCCCAGCGGCGCTCGCCGGCGCCCTTGGCCGTCAGGTACAGCAGCGCCAGGTAGCCGACGCCGTGGATCGGGCCGAGGATCCCGACGAACGAGTCGCTGTCGATCGCGCCGACCGCGCCGAGCACCAGTGGGATCAGGAGCAGGAAGTCGAGCAGCGCCACGACGGCGATCACGTTGAGCAGACGGCGGGTCCGGGCGACGTCGGGCATGCCCCGGAAGGGTAGGGAGATTCGTCGCGGCGAGCGGTGTCGCGCCAGCCGACGAGACGGAGTCCCACCGTCATCGGCGTGCACCGACGCGGCCGGTGGCCCACCATCCCGGAGGTGAGCACCCCGCCCTCCCCCGCGATCGACGACGAGACGCCCGCGACGGCCGACGCCGACGAACGGGAGCACGCGCACCCCGGGCACGACCACGCCGGCCACGACCACCACCACGGGGTCTCGGCCGGCGACGATCGCCGCTGGATCACGGTCGCGCTGGCGATCACGACCTCGTTCATGCTGATCGAGGTCGTCACCGGGCTGATCTCCGGCTCGCTGGCCCTGCTCTCGGACGCGTCGCACATGCTGACCGACGCGGCGGCCCTGGCGCTGGCGCTCGGCGCGGCGCACCTGGCGACGCGGCCCGCCAACGGCCGCTACACCTTCGGCCTCGCCCGGGCCGAGATCCTCAGCGGCCTGGTCAACGCGGTCGCGCTGCTCGTGCTCGGGCTGCTGATCGCGATCGAGGGCGTCCGGCGCCTGTTCGACCCGCCGGAGATCGAGGCCGGGCTGGTGATCGTCGTCGGCGTCACCGGCGGCCTCGCGAACCTGGCCAGCGCCTGGGCCCTGTCGCGGGCCCAGCGCCGCAGCATGAACGTCGAGGGCGCGCGGCTGCACGTGATGATGGACCTGTTCGGGTCGCTGGCGGCGATCGTCGCCGGCGTCGCGGTGCTGGCGGGCGACTGGCGGATCGCCGACCCGATCGCGTCGCTGGTGGTCGCGTTCCTGATGCTGCGGGGCGGCGTGCGGCTGACCCGCTCGACCGGGCGGGTGCTGCTGGAGGCATCGCCTGCCGGCGTCGAGCCGCCGGTGGTCGGGCGCGCGATCTACGAGGTCGAGGGCGTCGTCGGGCTCCACGACCTCCACGTCTGGGAGCTGACGACCGGCTTCGCCGCGCTCAGCGGCCACGTGGTGGTCGCCGTCGACGCCGACCCCGACGCGATCCGCGAGCGGGTCCAGCGGATGCTCCACGAGCGGTTCGAGATCGACCACGCGACGCTCCAGGTCGAGCGCGGCGACGCCAGCGGCTGCGAGGGCTGCGCGGGGACGCTGCACGGGCCGACGCTGGGCGCGGGGTAGCGGCCCTCGCGCCCGCGACCTTCGAAGGGTGGTCGGCGCGCGGGCGATCTGGGAAGGTCGGGACGAGATGCCGTCCGCCGCCACCGACAACCCCACCTACGAGCAGCTCGTCGCCACCCACGAATGGCACGTGCCCGAGCGGTACAACATCGCCGCCGACGTCTGCGACAAGCATCCCGACGGGAAGCTCGCGATGGTCCACGAGAGCCCCGACGGGACGGTCCGCGAGGTGACCTGGGGCGAGCTGCGGGGCCTGGCGAACCGCTTCGCCAACGTCCTCGTCGAGCACGGCGTGGAGCGCGGCGACCGGGTCGCGTTCCTGCTGCCGCCGACGCCCGAGACCGCCGCCGCCTTCATCGGCGTCTGGAAGGCCGGTGCGGTCCTGCTGTCGATGTCGGTGCTCTACGGCGAGGAGGGCATCCGCCACCGCGTGCGCGACAGCGACGCCAGGATCGTCGTCACCGACGCGGCCCACCACGACCAGATCGCGGCCGCGATCGCCGGGATCGAGGGGGCCGACCACCGCGAGCTGCTGGTGCTGACGCCCGAGGTCCTGGCGGCCGCGTCGCCGGACTTCGAGACGCTCGACACGTCGTCGGAGGATCCGGCGCAGCTGTACTACACGTCGGGCACGACCGGGCTGGCGAAGGGCATCCTCCACGCCCACCGCTACCTGCTGGGCCACGAGGAGTTCGAGTACTGCCACCAGGTCGTCGACGGCGAGAAGTTCCGCTCGATGGGCGAGTGGGCGTGGGCGGCGGGGATCATCCCGCTGATGGGCGCGTGGCGCTACGGCGTGGTCCAGCA
Source organism: Patulibacter medicamentivorans (assembly GCF_000240225.1). Taxonomy (GTDB): domain Bacteria; phylum Actinomycetota; class Thermoleophilia; order Solirubrobacterales; family Solirubrobacteraceae; genus Patulibacter; species Patulibacter medicamentivorans. The sequence goes on along the minus strand of NZ_AGUD01000017.1, from coordinate 13,767 downwards.
CGTCCACCAGCGGGCGGGCGGCTTCGACCCCGAGGGCGAGCTGGCGTTCCTGTCGCGGCACGGCGTGACGAACGTCTTCACGACGCCGACGGCGATGCGCTCGATGATGGCGGTCGAGAACGCCGGCGAGCGCTACCCGATCCCGCTGCGGCGGACCTGCTCGGCGGGCGAGCCGCTGAACCCCGAGGCGATCCGCTGGTTCCGCGAGCAGTACGGGGTGACGGTGCTCGACTTCTACGGGCTGTCGGAGAGCTACCCGCTGTGCGCGAACTTCCCGTTCATGGAGGTCCGCGAGGGCTCGATGGGCAAGCCGATGCCGGGCTGGGAGGTCGCGATCCTCGACGAGGACGAGCAGCCGGTGCCGGCCGGCGAGCGCGGCGAGATCTGCCTGCGGGCGGGCACCAACCCGACCTGGCCGCTCGGCTACTGGAACAACCCGGAGGCCTCGGAGGAGACCTTCGGCGGCCCCTGGTTCCACTCCAAGGACGCCGCCCGGATGGACGCCGACGGCTACGTCTGGTTCGAGGGCCGGGCCGACGACGTGATCCTGAGCGCCGGCTACCGGATCGGCCCGTTCGAGGTCGAGTCCGCGTGCCTGGAGCACCCGGCGGTCGCCGAGGCCGCCGTCGTCGCCAAGCCCGACCAGCGCCGCGGCTGGATCGTCAAGGCGTTCGTCGTCGCCGCCGACGGCCACGAGCCCTCCGACGCGCTCGGCAAGCAGATCTCGCAGTTCGTCCGCGACAGCCACTCGGCCTACGCCTACCCGCGCGAGATCGAGTTCGTCGCCGAGCTGCCGAAGACCCTGACCGGCAAGATCCGCCGGATCGAGCTGCGCAAGCTCGAGGAGGAGCGGGCGGAGGGCTGATCCCCGCCCGCCCGGGCCGGGCGTCTACCGGAGCTACGGTCCGGCGCTGGGAAGCAGCGGGGAGTTCGGGACGCTATGCGAACCCTCATCCCCAGCTTGAGGCCGTACTCCAGTATCTCATGGAACCGTCTGCCCGCCAAGCTCGCGAGCGGGCCTGGCAGGCACTCTCACCCTCGATCGAATCGAAGCATTAGTCGACCTTGTGGCGCGGGCCGGGCCTACCGCAACTCCAAGACCTGGACAACATCACGCGCTGTGATGACGCCGGGTCGGTCAGGTCGACCTGGCGGCAGTAGAGTTCGCTCTCCGTCCGCCGGTTGGCCGTATCGGGGGCAGCCCCAGGCCTCTGCTCGATGAACCTCGAGTCAGCGATCCAGGCGACGGTGCGGCCCTTCTTGGTGGTCGTCGTGATTGACCGAGGCCAGGCGCCCTTGGAAAACCGCCGTACGTATGTGCTGTTCGTGACCCGCACGGGGACTTCTTCACCGCTCGTAGTGCGGATGGTGACCGCGTGCGTCCCGTCCGGGACGACGCCCGTCACGACGGTTTCGCCCGCGACGTTCGAGCGCGACAGCACCGCGGCGCCGGTGTCCAGCTGCTTGGCGCCAAACTGAACGCCGCGGCCATCCTCTACCAGCATCAGCGTGCCCGCGGGAAGCGGCACGACCCACGTCGCTTCCGCGCCGGGGACCCTGCGCGCGAACTGGAGATCCCGTTTGGTGACTCTGGTCGGGCCGCTGCGCTTCGTCTCTCGCCAGTACCTCGTCGGCACTTTGTCCTCCGCAGCAGCGGGCTCGCGAAGCAGACTCACGCGGCTGATGAGGTGGAGCCGAAGCGCTTCGGACTCCGGAAGGCCAGCAGATCCGTCGGTCACGGCCGTCACGATGGACGCGGTCACCGTCGGCCAGGTATCGGAGTCGCCGCCACCGGAATCTGCGATAGCAACGGCTGCTCCGGCGCCACCGAGTGCAACTACAACGGCCGTCGCGATGGCACTCGTCCTATTGAAGATCATGCTGTCTCCCCGCTAGAGCTTGCGTTCGGGTGCCGTAGGGGCTACAAGAGTCATGTCCAGCACCAGGTTCGTTCTTTCAACGTCGACGGGCCCACGGCGGGACCGACCTCCGCCACGAACGAGCCTCCGGAACAGTCATCCGGAAGCTCGCCGATCAGTATGTGTGCGGGGGGCTTGCTAGCAGAGGCCGCCGAGGACGTCAGGGGAGCGCGGCACCATGTTGCTGGCCTCCTCGCCGTCGCTCGCCTGCCACCTCAACTCGGTCGGAAGGGCACCCTTCGCCTTGGCCACGAGTGCGTGCCAGGCGTTCCCGGACGCGTCGAACTCGGGCGTGACGGATTCACCGTTCTCCAGCAGCAGCCGTGCGTCCTGGTTGCCGTCGGGCAAGATGCCGTAGACCAACATGTCGGTGGGGTGGTCATCCAGGCACTCCTTGCTGCCGATGTAGCGGCCGCTGTTGACTGCGTTGCCGCTCAGGCAGCCACCGCTACCCGCCTTGTCGTGGAAGCAGAGCAGGTCCTTGCGGGTCGGCACCGCCCAGACGCGCTGCCCTGCTGCTTCGACCATCAGGCGGGCGTTGCCCAACTCTTCCTCCATCGATTGGGCCAGCCCGGACGTCTGCAGGCGGACGGACACCTCGCTCGGAAGGTCGTCGGCAGCGACCTGGCTCCGCTTGAGCAACTTGAGACTCGGCGCCACGGTAGTGGGTGCGGGCTTGGTCTGCGGGGCGTCCTTCCCGACCGTTGCCGTGGCCTCGACTGTGCGCGCCGGCAAAGCCGGACTGTCGGAGTTGGAGGTCGCGATCGCGACCCCAGACGTAGCGAGGAGCAGCATCGCGATGCCCCCCGCAATCATGCCTCGACGAGCGATCATGCGTATGCCCAACCGTAGATGGTGCGGGGTCCCGGATTGTTGCCGCTCGCGACGAGAGCATTCATGCCGACGTTCGTATTGGGATACGGCGCCCGCCCCTTGTCGCTGCTGAAGACGAAGACCGCGCTGGAGTACTCGCAGGTGCGCGCGTACTGATACTCAGGCGACGCGTTCGGCTTGATCAGCTTGGCGCACATGTTGGTCTCGACCGTTCCGTCGGCCCACGTGGCCCGGAGCTGATCCCAGGTGTGCACCGAGCTATTCAGACACCACGTGTTGGGGTTCATCGACGGGCAGCCCCAGTTTTCCTCATAGGCGCTCGCCGACGGCGCTGCGACCGCGGCGAACACGCCGCAGGCCAGCAGGGCGGTGACCGTCCCGACCAGCCGCTTCTTCAGCCGCTGTGCTCGATTCATGCGTTCAACCTCTCTTGTGACTCCAGGTGATGTCCGGCGGCCTACGCCGTCGGACGCGAATGCGCTGGTTCCCCGCGCCCGGCCACAAGTCGAGAGACAAGTCTAGCTCAAGCCAGAGCGGAGAAACCCAGGCCTGCGTACGTACGTCGTTGACGTCAACACAGGGTCGGAGATGAAGCAGTGCTCGGGGCTCTGAGCACTGCTCCCGATATGTGCGCGGCGCTACTCGCCCGTGCCGAGCGTCTGCGTCCGCACTTCGCCGTTCTTGAGTGTCCAGCTGACACTTGAGATCGCCTGGTCGCCGGCAACCTCGACAACTGCCACGTTGTCGAGGACAGCCGACGCGCCGGTCGCTCCGTCAGCGCCGACAGCGCTGACCTTGCCAATGCCGTCGGGTGCGATCGCGATGACGCGGGTCGTCCCGTTGCCGGCGGACGTCGAGAACGTCACCAGGTTGGGATCGAACTCGGCCAGGTGGGCGCAAGCCGCGCCCGCGGCGCTGTTGTTACTGGCATCGCCGTAGCAGAGGTCGCTGCCGTCGGTGGCGATGTCGATCGGCACGCCGCTCCGCGTCTCGGTGGAACTGCGCATCGGGCCGGCGGTCAGGGGGGCGCCGGGCTGGCCGCTCTCCTGGGAGCGCTGGATCGCCTGGGCGAGCTTTGACGTCGCAACCGATCGGGCCTGGACCTTGGCGAGCAGGCCAAAGGTGGCCGCTGCCGGCTTGGCCGGGGTGTTCTCAGCGCCAGCCTGGCCACTGATCGCGAGTGCACCACTGGCGAGGAGGGCCGTGCTGCCGAGAACGGCGGTGGAGCGCCGGTTCATGTTGTTCAGGATTCGCATGGTCAAGTCCCTCACCCGTCTGTGTTGCCGCGGCCGCGGAGGTCTTCGTTGGTCCACGGGTACCAGGAGCCCCAGTTCCAGTAGACGTAGCCCCGGGACTCCGGGGTTGCGCCGATCAGGTTGATCAGGCGGTAGCCGCCGTTGGAGACGCAGTAGTCGTCGTTGGAGCTGCCGGTCGTCGTGCTGCGCAGATTGTTCGACGAGGTGATCGCCTTGACGCAGAGTTCCGGCAGGTTGCGGCCAGCCATGCTGGTGGCGCTGAGGCTGCGCCAGGGGTTGTAGGTCTGCCCCTGGTTGTCGTAGCAGCGCGTATCGGACGGCAGGTTGTTGCACGCCGCTGGGGACGAGTTGGGGTCCCACTGATGCACGTAGGCGCCGGCCGGCGCGGCTCCGACGGCTGAGGCGCCGACGGCGAGTGCGATGCTGAGACCGAGCGCGACGTGGCGCCGAACGCCGCTCCTCACTCGCGGGATACTGGCAGCGCTGGTGTCGCTGCCCCTGATAAACGGGAACATAAGCGTATTCATATCTGTTCACGCATCCTGAACTGTAAAGGTCTGGTTGCGTGGCGTCCGCAGGTCGTCGGACACGCGTGTCACAGACGCCGCTCGGTTGCGTAGAACCAGGTGATGGCACGCAAAGACAGCGACGCTCGCTTGCTCAGCGCAGGCGACAGGATCTCGTTCGAGACGTTCTACGTGCGCCACGTCGACACCGTCCTGGCCTACGTCAGTCGTCGCGTGTCGCAGCCGGATGTCGCGTTCGATGTCGTGGCGGAGACCTTCGCGCGAGCACTTGACCGTCGCACGCAGTACCGCTCCAGGCGCGGGCCGGCGGTCGCGTGGTTGCTGACGATCGCGCGCAACGTCCTGATCGATGCGCAGCGGCGCGGGCGGGTAGCCGATGACACCCGCCAGCGGTTGCAGATGCAGCCGGTGGTGCTGGAGGACGAGGAACTTCGCGAGATCGAAGAGCGATCGGCGGCCCCACTGAGCGAGGCTCTGCAGCGGCTCCCCGCGGCTCAGCGTGAAGCCGTCGAGCGGCGAGTGCTGCAGGAAGAGCCGTACGCGACGATCGCGACGAGCCTCAAGTGCTCCGAGCAGGTCGTGCGGCAGCGCGTGCGTCGGGGCCTCGCGGCCCTGCGAGAGGACTACCAGGAGGAGCAACGATGACCGGAACCAACGACCCGTTCCTGCGACTGCAGCACGAACTCGGCCGCGTTGCCGACGCGCAGGCGGAGGCACCGGCAGCCCCTTCGAGCGGTCGCTGGCAGTGGCATCGCCGGCGCGGATTGCTCGCCCTCGGCGTGGGCCTGGTAGTGGCAGGCACTGCCACCGCCGCCGCAGTCGTCTCGCAGTCGGGCACCTCCGAGCTGGACGCGACCGCCCGCCCGGATGCGCCCGCGGTTGGCACCCTGAACCGGCTGATCCACGGCATGAACGACACGGCCGGCGGCTTGGCTCGCGAGGGTGGCCTGCTCGACGGGCCGGTTCGTGGCACAACGATCCAGCGCGATGGCGCCACCGTCGATGTCGCCACCGATGGCAAGGACGTCTGCTGGACCTTCGAGATCGGCAGCGCTGCCTGCGCCAACCTTCCGATCGACCCCAAGCTCGGGCTGCCGACTACGATCGGCAGCGACGAGCAGCACACGTGGCTCGTGGCGTTCGTGCCCGATGGGATCACGGAGATCGCCGCCACCAGCGCGACCGGTGAACGGCGCTCCGCGCCGGCCAAGACCAACGTCGCAGTGGTCAAGTTCGACCAGCCGGTCGAGGTCCAGAGTCTGGAGTGGACCCTGCCCGACGGCGAGACGATCAAGCGGCCACTACGCGGCGGCTGACCGGACTATGCCCGAGCCGGCGACGACGACAGCCTTCGCGGGCGCCTTGACCGAGGCCCGCGCCGCGACGGGCCTCACTCGGGCCGAGGTCGCCGCTCTCCTCGGTGTGGCCGAATTGACCTACCGACGGTGGGAACAAGGCCAGACCGAACCCACCGTCAGCCAACTGCCCGCTTTGGCCGCTGCCCTCGGCACGACCCCAACGCAACTTCTGACGGGCACGCCACTGGTCACGGGGAGCGGCATCCTGCCGCGCCTCCTCGCGGTCGAGGCCGCTGTTGCTGATCTTCACGCTCGTCGATGCGATTTCCAACGAGGTTCGCCTACGACGTGACGTCGCGCCTCGCGTCGAGCAAGGCCAGCCAGATTCCCCGTGCAGGCGGGCGATCTGACCCATGTCGCGACATGAAAGAGCCACGGTCTGACCTGTCCCGCATGCGTCGCGGGAAGTTCACTGACCTTTCCGCGACGGTCGCGGGGTCAGCAGGGCAGTTGTCCGTTCGCTCGTCCGTTCACTGCAGGCTCCCGTTCGCGGAAGTCCCGTGCCAGGCGCCGGGTTCGCGCCGTTCTGCAAACGCATCTCTCGGGCCAAATGGCTCGAGAGAACGGCACCCGAAGCCGCGGTGGCGGACGGGAGCCCGGTCGTACCGGCACGACCGTGAACCGTCCCGCCTTGCAGGACCTGCTCGGCGATCTGGACAACCTCAACGCGATCGAGTTCGAGCATTTCGTGCCGGCGTCCGAGGCGCCCGCGTTGGCTGCCTGAGCGCGGCGATGCGCGATCCGTCTGCCGCCCCGCTCCGCCCGCCCTGCGCGGCCGACTGGCCACAAGTGACCGCCTGACCGTCCTTGCTCGCTGCTCGCGTCATCGCGCGAGACCCAGGACACGGCGACCTGCGCCGGTCCGGGTCACAAACCCGCCCCGCCGCGCATTCACTTGTAGTGCCACGCTTCGAATCCGCCTCAGACGAGCAACTCATCACCGAGCAGCGAGCCGGCCACGCCGGTCCTGCGTTCGGAGCGTTCTACGATCGCCACGAGGCCGGAGTACTGGGCTACTTCGTCAACCGCGTCCGCAACGGCGACGTGGCCGCGGATCTGACCGCGGAGACCTTCGCCCAAGCGCTCCGCTCCCGCCATCGCTTTCGGCCCCGAGGCGAGGGCTCATCCGTCGCCTGGCTCTATGGCATCGCCCACAACGTGCTGCGCGCGAGCGTGCGGCGAGGCGTCGTTGACGAGCAGGCTCGCGCAGCGCTGTCGCTGCCGCCTGTCCAACTCGACAACGAGTCGTCCGACGTGATCGAACGGCTCGGCGGAGCCGAGCAGATCCGCGCGGCCCTCGGCCATCTGCCCGAGAGCCAGCGTGAGGCCGTGCTGGCCCACGTCGTGCGCGAGCAGGGCTACGCGGAGATGGCGGCCGAGCTTCGGTGCTCGGAGGCCGTCGTCCGCAAGCGCGTCAGCCGCGGCCTCAACACCCTTCGAGCCAACATCCAGGAGACCCATGAACATGCTCGATCCGAGCCTGCGAGACAACCTCGCCAACGCCGCCGAGCGCCTGGCCTCCGAGCAGGTCGGCCGTCGCCGTCGCCGCCGCATCGCTCTCGGAGCGACTGTCGCCACACTCGCCATCGCAGGAGGCGCAACCGCCGCAACCGGTCTGTGGACCGACAGCATCGGCGACGACCAGCGCGGTCGATCTCCGGTCGCCGCCGACGGGCCTCCGGCCGAGCAGATCGAGCGATTCGCGGTGCTCCGTCGCGACGCCGAGCCCGCCGACCGCTCTCCCGAGGTCCGCCGAGCCCTCAAGTACCTCGACCCCGACTACCAAGGCGTGCGCGTCGAGTACGTCCGCTCGCTGTCGGGCGACCCTGCCAACCCCGGACCGATCCTCCTTCCGGTCACCGACTGGCGCAAGGGACCGATCCGCGACGCCCTCTGCCTCTACTCCCCCGAGCCCCGAGGCAACGACGGCGGCGGCGTCAGCTGTTGGTCGCTGGAGCAGATCCTCCGCGGCGACGCGGTACTGCTGAGCCGAACCGAAGCGAAGCCGACAGGCGCCCGCCTCGAAGCTCTGAAGAAGTGCGCCGCCGCGGCAAGGCACAAGGTGCAGAAGAACACGGTCTGCCAGGCGCCTCCGGCCCCTCCGGGACTCGTGACCTACCGAGGGCTGGTTCCCGATGGCGTCGCGAGCGTGAGGATCGGCGACGAGCCGGGTGCGCCGAGCGTCGAGGTCCACAACAACAGCTTCGCCTTGACCACCACCGGAGGCGGCCCCGCCACCGTGCGCTGGCTCAAGGCCGATGGGTCCGAGGCGCCCAGGTGACAGGTATCAGGGCGGGGATCGCCTGATCCGGAAGTCGCGCCGGTCTCCCAGAGGAGATCGGCGCGGCTCCGTGCCGAGCAGGCCGCCGAAGCGACATCTTGCCGACGGCCGAGCGGCCCTCGAAGCCGTCAATCATCAGCTTCCAAGGGACGTATAGCGGAGGGGGCGGGATTCGAACCCGCGGACCGGTGTGACCCGGCCTCTGGTTTTCAAGACCAGCGCAATCGTCCACTCTGCCACCCCTCCGTGGTTGCGTACGTGCGCGGGACAAGAGTAGAGCGGTTGTCCACGAAAACGATGCACCCTCGGCGGATGGCCGAGGGTGCAACGCCCTGTCGTCCAGGAGAGCGTCCAGGCGCCACTAGCCGAAGATCGCGAGATGCAGCAGCCCGGCGCCGAAGCCGAGCACCGCGCCGTGGAGGAAGAGCAGCCACTCGTCCTCCTTCATCGCCGTCCGCAGCATCTCGACGAAGTCCCGCGGCGACATCTCGCGCAGGCGGTCGCGGATCAGGACCCGGATCGCCTTGCTCTGGCGCTCGTTGAACTCGGGGTCCTGGAGCGGGGTCAGCGTGTACTCGACCGCCTCGGTCGCCACCGAGTCGCGGACCGCGTCGTACTTCTGGGCCCCCATCACCATCCGCACCGCGGCGCGGGCGGGGCCGGTGGCGCGGTCGACGGCCGGCCGCATGGCGTCCTCGACCATCCGCCGGGTGCGGTCGGAGCGCGGGCCGTAGAGCAGCTCCTGGCCGATGTTGGCGATCGTGACGATGTTCTCGGCGATGATCTTCGAGTAGATGTCGGCGACCTCGTGCTGGCGCCGCAGGAACAGCCCCTGGACCTTGATCCCGAGGATCCGCCGGGGCTCGGTCGGCTCGAAGATCATCCAGATGCCGACCAGGTTCGTCGCCCAGCCGACGAAGGTGCCCATGATCGGCAGCACCCACCAGTGGTCGAAGGCCGCGGTCACCCAGACGACCGGGAAGCCGAGGAAGAAGGCGAAGACGAAGCCGAAGTTGATCATGAACCGCAGCTCCTTCTGGCCGACGTCCTGGAAGACGCGGTTGGCCAGCTCGGGCTGCTGCTCCAGGTGACGGATCACCATCAGCTTCACGTCGAGCAGCTGATCGATGTTCTCGCCGATCTGGTCGGTGACGCTGGAGACGATCTCCGGCAGCTGCTGCAGCACGCGGGCGTGGACCGCCTCGCGGACCTGCGGCGGCAGGTCGCGCCAGAGCTGCGGATGCTCGCGCTGCATGATCCGCTCGACCATCTCGCGGAGGTCGTTCTGGGTCGTCGCGAGGATCTGCTCGGCGATCTTCTCGGGCTCCAGCTGCTGGTAGAAGTCCGCCGCGCTGCCGAGCTTGGCGATCCCCTTGTCGACCGCGATCGAGCCCATCTTGGCGGCCCGCGAGGGGATGATGCCCTGCCAGCCGACCCCGCCGTGCATCACCCCCGGGATCTGCTGGACCTTGCGCGGGGCGAGCTTCACCAGCGTCGCCAGCCCCGGCACCCGGAAGCCCTTGAACTCCAGCGGGTTGAAGAGCATCCAGACGGCCGACCAGTTGGTGATGTAGCCGATCGCGCCCATGAAGAGCGGGACCGAGATCAGCTCCTGGAGGTGGATCTCCGCGCCGAGCAGGTGGAACGACGTGGCCAGCAGGAGCGCGCTCATCAGCGGTTCCCGTCCGCCCGGCCGACCTGGTCGTCAGGCGGCTGGATGCGGGCGAAGCCGGGGTTCGGGCCGTCCAGCGGCAGGCAGATCCGGCAGAAGTCCTCGCCGAACGGCGTCAGCGCGATGCTGCGGCGGATCGTCTTGGCCACCCGCCCCGCCTCGCGCATCGCCTGCTTGACCTCGGGCTGGGCCTCGAGCACCTGGTAGCCGCGAAGGTCCTGCAGCTCCTCGTGGGAGAACCAGATCAGGCCGAGCCGGAAGAGGTTGTTCAGGTACGCCGGGACCCGCTCGACATGGCGGCAGCCGGCCTCGGCGCCGATGATCGTCAGCCCGGCGGCGATCAGCTCCGAGCCGATCCCGAGCGGCCTGCCGGTGCGGACGTCGATCGCCGGCTGCGCGCCCCTGGTCGCGAGCAGCCGCAGGACCCGCGCCTCGTCGGGCGTCAGCTCGTCGAGGATCCGCGCGTAGGCCGGGTGGGCGTCCTCCTGGAAGGCGACGTTGGCGGCCTGGGCGAGCAGCCCGGCCCCGCGGGCGCGCAGCTCCTGGGCCGGGTCGAGCGGCTCGTCGACCGACGGCGGCGACCACGAGCGGGCCGCGCCGACGCGCTCGGGCACCAGCTTGCGCAGCCGCTCCTCGACGTCCTCGACGCCGAGGATCTGGCGGGCGCTGCGACGGGCCTGGTCGGCCGCTTCCTCGACGACCCGGGCCGCGAGACCGCCGCCCGGCAGCCGCCGCGCGATCCGGAGCCCGGTCCGAACCGAGGTCTCGGCGCCCCAGACGGCTCCGCGCAGCCAGGTGCCGCCGGCGATCCGCGCCAGGCCGGGCATCGCGTCGATCGCCTGGTCGCGCCGGCGGTCCGGCCGCGCGTCGTCGGCCGGGGGCTCGGGGAGCTCGCTCACCGCGTCGTCCCGCTCGCTGCTGGTCCTGGCTGGCATGTCCCCATCGTCTCGTCCACCGCTCCGCCGACCTCCGCCACGCGACGTCCCCTCGCGAGGGCGCCGATCGTAGGCCACCGCGACCGACGGTCGCAATAGCGGACACCCTAGCCGCGCGGTGGGATCGCGGGCCGGCGCGGGCGCGGGGATGCAGGCGGGCCGCCGCTCGCCGCGGCCGTGGTCGCGAACCGGTCCCGCGGCGACCGGAACGTCACGGGGGCGTGGCGATCCGCGGCCCGTCCGCCCCCACCGGACCGTCCGATCCGCGGCGTAGCCTCGGACGTCCGATGCGCCTCCTGCACACCGCCGACTGGCACCTGGGGCGCCTGCTCCACCGGATGCCGCTGCTCGATGCGCAGGCGGCGGCGATCGACCACCTGGTCGATCTCGCGCGCGAGGAGCAGGTCGACGCGATCCTGGTCGCCGGGGACGTCTTCGACCGCGCGCTGCCGCCGGTCGAGGCGGTCCGCGTCGCCGGCGACGCGCTGCGCCGGCTGGCCGAGGTCGCGCCGGTGGTGGTGATCAGCGGCAACCACGACTCGGCCGGCAGGCTCGGGTTCGCCGCCGAGCTGATCGCCGCCGGCGGCGTCCACCTGCGCACCGACCCGCGCGGCTGCGACGAGCCGCTGGTGCTCCAGGACGAGCACGGGCCGGTCGCGATCTACGGCCTCCCCTACCTGGACCCCGAGCTGGCGCGCGACCCGCTGCAGGTCGAGGAGCGCTCGCACCACGCGGTCCTGACCGCGGCGATGGACCGCGTGCGCGCCGACCTCGCCACCCGCGACGGCGCCCGCTCGGTGGTCGTCGCCCACGCCTTCGTCGCCGGCGGCCGCGCCTCGGAGTCCGAGCGCGACATCTCGATCGGCGGGGCGCAGACGGTCTCGCCCGCGGTCTTCGCCGGCATCGACTACGGCGCGCTCGGCCACCTGCACCGTCCGCACGCCGTCGGCGGTCCCCAGCGGGAGCCGGCCGAGCAGCGCGTGCTGGCCCACGCCGGTGCCGGAGCCGGCGCAGCGGACACGGGCCCCGCGCGCGTGGACGGCGGCGCGGCCGTGGCGGAAGAGCTCGGCGGGCTCTTCGCGCTGGCGCTCGACGAGCCGGCCATGCCGACGGCGACCGACCACGACGCCGCGCCGACGGACCCAGCCGATGGCGACGGCGACGGGCCGGTCCTGCGCTACGCCGGCTCGCCGCTGCCCTACTCGTTCGGCGAGGCGGGGCTGACGAAGACGACCACGATCGTCGACCTCGACGGCGACGGCGCGGTCAGCATCCGCCAGGTCCCGGTCCCCGCGCCGTTCCGGCTGGTCCGCCTGCGCGGCACCCTCGACGAGCTGCTGCAGGACCCGCGGCTGGGCGAGCACGAGGACGAGGGCTCGTGGCTCGAGGTCGTCCTCACCGACCCGCGGCTGCCGGCCCGCCCGATGGAGCGGCTGCGGCGGCGGTTCCCGCGCGTGCTCGTCCTCCAGCACGCGCCCGACGGCGACCTCGGCCCGACGACCAGCGCGACCTCGCGCGTCCAGGGCCGCAGCGACCTCGAGGTCGTGGAGCGGTTCGTGCTCGACGTCCGCGGCGACGGCGCCAGCGACGAGGAGTCGCCGCTGCTGCGGGCCGCGGTCGAGCACGTCGCGCGCGCCTCCAGCGAGCAGTAGGCATGCGGCTGCACCGGTTGGAGATCGAGGCCTTCGGGCCGTTCGGCGACCGCGAGCAGGTCGACTTCGACGCGCTCGCCAGCGCCGGGCTGTTCCTGCTCTCCGGTCCGACCGGCGCCGGCAAGACCAGCGTCCTGGACGCGGTCTGCTTCGCGCTCTTCGGCGAGGTCCCCGGCGCCCGCGGCGACGCCGGGCGCCTGGCCAGCGACCATCGCGCCGCCGACGTGCGGCCGCGGGTGACGCTCGAGGCGACGGTCGGCGGGCGGCGGATCCGGGTCACGCGCTCGCCCGCCCACCTGCGCCCGCGCAAGCGCGGCGGCGAGGACGGCGACCTGATCCTGGAACCGGCCTCCGCCGCGCTCGAGCTGCAGGCCGCCGACGGCGCCTGGCAGGCGGTCGCGGCCAAGGTCCAGGACGTCGCCCACGAGCTCGACCCGCTGCTGGGGATGACCGCCGAGCAGTTCCTGCAGGTGGTGATGCTGCCCCAGGGGGCGTTCGCGACCTTTCTGCGGGCCGACGCGAAGGCGCGCCAGGCGGTGCTGGAGCGGCTGTTCGACGCCGGCCGCTTCTCGCGCATCGAGCTCTGGCTGCAGGACCGCGCGCGCGAGGCCCGAACCGCCCTCGACGGTGCCCGGGTCGCGGCCGACAACGCCCTCGCCGAGGCCGGCGGCTCGTGGTCGGCCGCCACCCCGCCGCCGCTGCTGCGCGACGGCGCGTCGATCGACGAGGTCACCAGCTGGCTGAGCGACGAGCGGGAGCGCCTGGCCGCCGCCGCGGCGACCGCCGAGCAGGCGCGGGAGCGCGCCGTCGACGCGCTGCGCAACGCCGAGTCCGATCGCGAGCAGGCGCGCGAGCAGGCCGAGCGCCAGCGGCGCCGGCGCGAGGCCGAGGCGCGGCTGCAGGCGGTCGAGGCCGAGGCCGACGGTCACGAGGAGCGAGTCGCCCGGCTGGCCGCGCACCACCGGGCGGTGCCGCTGCGCGGCTACCTGGACGGCGTCCGGCAGGCGAGGGCCCGGGCCGAGGACGCCGAGCGGACGATGGCCAAGGCGCGGCGCTGGATCGCCCAGCTCGAGGACGAGTCGCTGCTGCCCGAGGACGCGACGAGCTGGGCGGCCGGGGCGCGCCGCCGGGCCGAGGACGCCGCCGGCCTGCGCGAGCTGGTCGCGCTGGAGGAGGGGCTGCCCGGCCGCAGCACCGAGCTGGAGCGGCTGCGCGACGCGGTCTCGGTCGCCGAGCGCGACGCCGCCGCGGCCGACGAGCGGATCCGCCAGGCCGAGGAGACCGCGAAGGTCCTCGACGGTCGCCGCCGGGCCGCCGCCGAGGCCGCGACGCA
>NZ_AGUD01000018.1 GCF_000240225.1 Patulibacter medicamentivorans | reverse complement strand
CGGCTGACGAGCCGCCCGCGACGGGCCGAGGTCGCGGCGCTGATGGCGGGCCTGACCGCGGAGCGCCGGTCGCTGTGGGCGACCCTGGCCGCGAGCACGCCGGGCCCGCGGGACGCGACGGCGCTCGCCCGCTGGCTGTGGGCCGTCGACGGCGCCGCGCTGGAGGACGCCGCGGCCCGTGGGCTGCTGACCGACGACGCGCACGGCCTGCGGTTCGCGACCGAGCTCGACGGCTGCGCGGTCTACGGTGCCTGCAGCCCGAGCGAGCGGCTGCTCGCGCACCGCCGGCTGGCGGACCTCTACCGCTGCGAGCGGGCGCGGCTGTGGCAGCGCGCGCAGACGGCGCCGAGCGGTTCGCCGCTGTTGGCCGCGCGGCTCGAGCGCGAGGCGCTCACGGCGCTCGCCGGGGGCGCGGTCGACGACGCCGAGCGGCTGGTGGCGCACGCGCTGCTGGTCGACCCCGGGACCGCCGGCGAGCGCCGGCACCGCCGGACGCTGCTGCACGCACGCTGCCTCGATGCCGTGGGCAGGCCGCGAGCCGCGCTTGCGGTGCTCGACGCCGGACCGCCGAGGACGACGCTGCCCGGCGCTCCCCCGACCGGCGACTTCGCGACCCGCGAGTTGCGAGCGCGGTGCGCCGTGCGTGCGACGAACGCCCAGGTCGGCGGACTGCAGCTGGCCGAGCTGCTGGCCGTCAGCTGCGGCCCGCGCCGGACCCGAGTGGTCCGCGAGGCGCGGCTGGCCGACGCGCTGGCGGGCGGGTCGGCCGCGACGGCCGCCGCGGCCGGCGATCCGGTCGGCCCCGCCGAGATCGCCGCAGCCGCCGCCTGCCTGGCCGTCGACGATCCGGGGGAGGCCGCGGCGCTCCTGGACCGGCTGCCGTCGGCGACCGGCCTGCGACGCGACGAGCCGCTGCGGCTGCTGGCCGAGGCGATCGGCGCGCGGATCGCGCACGACCAGCGCTCGGCCCTGGAGCGGCTGGCCGCGGCCGAGCGTGCAGCGGTCGAGCAGCCGGTGGTGGCGGCGCACGTCGCGCTGGTTCGAAGCGAGGTCCGGAGCATCGCGGGGCCGCTGACGACGGTCGTCGCCGACGACCAGCTCGAGGCCAGGCTGCGCGACCACGGCCTGCACGGGCTGCAGTGGCGCCGGCTGTGGGTGCAGGGGCGACTGGCGCTGCTGGCGGGGGACGCCGCCGCGGCCCTGCAGGCACTGGGCTCGGCCGTCGAGGCGCGCGAGGCGTCCGGCACCGGAGTGCCGCCGGCGCTCGCCCTCGACCGGGCCGAGGCGGCGGCCCGGGCGAAGAGCGGTCCCGGGTCCGCTCTCGCGATACCGGGCCTGCTGGCCACGCCGGGCGGCGTCGCGCCGGTTCGCTGGCAGGCCGCCCAGGTCGCGCTTCTGCGGGCCGTCGAGGCCGACGCCGTCGAGGCGGCCGTCGCCCCGCTGATGGACGCTACGGCGACGACCTGGGTCTGGCGGGACGGCTTCGTGCTGCTGAGCGCCGGGCTGCGGCTGCGGCGCGCCCGTCGGCGGCGCGCGGCGGCGGCGGTGCTGGCGGGCGCCGAGGCGATCCTGCTGGCGACCGGGGCGACGCCGTGGGCCGAGCGCGCCGGCGAGGCGCTCGCCGTCGTCGACGGCCGTCGCGGCGCCACGACGACGCCGCTGACCGCTGCCGAGCTGCGCGCCGCGGAGCTGGCCGCCAGCGGCCTCCGCAACCGCGAGATCGCCGACCGGCTGGCGGTCGCGGAGAAGACGGTCGAGCAGCGGCTGACGATCGTCTATCGCAAGCTCGACGTCCGCTCGCGGGTCGAGCTGCGCGCTCGGCTCGACCCGCAGGGCGACATCACGACAGCGCGCTCCTGAGCGCCCGCAGGTGCAGCTCGGCGCACCCGCGCCGGCCCGCCGACAGCTCGTCCCCGAGCTGCGATTCGATCCACCCGCCGTCGAGGGCCAGGACCTCGGACACCGGCATCCCGACGATCGGGGCCGAGCAGAGCGAGGCGACGCCCTGCGAGATCGCGCAGCCCTCGCCCTCGAACCGCAGGTCGGCGACCTGCCCGTCGCGGACGTCGACCGTGGCGTGGATCCAGTCGCCGCAGACGGGGCTGCGCGCCGTCGCGCTGTGGGTCGGGGACGCCAGCCGGCCGCGGCATCGCGGCCGGTGGACGTGCTCGACGATCAGCGCCCGATAGGCCTTCGCACGCACCGTCAGTCGACCTTGGCGAGCAGGAGCTCCAGCGCCTCGTCGAGCGCGCCGGCGAAGCGATCGACCTCGGCCTCGTCGCTGTACGGCCCGAAGCTGATCCGGACGCTGCCGCCGGTCAGCCCGAGGGCGGCGTGCAGTGGCTGAGCGCAGTGGAAGCCGCCTCGGACGCAGCAGCCGGCCTGACCCAGCAGGTCGGCGACGTCGTGCGGGTGCGCGCCGTCGATCGCGAACGCCACGACGCCGGTCCGCCGGTCCAGATCGCTCGGGCCGAGGACGCGCACCCGGGGACGCGCCGCGGCGATCCCGAGCGCCGCCGCGGTCAGCCGCCGGTCGTGGGCGCGGACTCGGTCGGGCCCGAGCCCGCGCAGGTAGTCGAGCGCCGCGGCCAGCCCGCAGGCCTCGGCGACCGGTGGCGTGCCGGCCTCGAACCGCCACGGCGGGTCGCTCCAGGTCACGTCGTCGCCGACGTGCTGGACCATCTCGCCGCCCAGCAGGTAGGGCGGCAGCTCGGCGAGCAGCTCCGGGTCGGCGTGCAGCACGCCGATCCCGGTCGGCCCGAGCGCCTTGTGCCCGCTCCAGCAGTAGATGTCGGCGCCGATCGCGGCGACGTCGACCGGCAGGTGCGGCACGGCCTGCGCCCCGTCGACGACGGTCCGGGCCCCCGCCTCGCGGCAGGCGCGGACGATCCGCTCCACCGGGTTGATCGTCCCGAGCACGTTGCTGACGTGCGAGAGCGCGACGACCCCGACCCGGCCGCCGGCGAGGACCTCGCCCAGCCAGCGCTCGTCGATCGCGCCCTCCTCGTCGAGCGGCGCGATCCGCAGCGTCGCTCCCGCCTCCTCCGCCGCCCGCCGCCACGGCAGCAGGTTGGAGTGGTGCTCGACGAGCGAGATCACGACGCTGTCGCCGGGCGCCAGCCAGCGGCGGGCGGCGCTGGTCGCGGCCAGGTTCAGGCCCTCGGTCGCGTTGCGCGTGAAGACCGTTCCGGCGGTCTTGGCCCCGAGCGCCCGCGCGATCCGCTCGCGGGCGCCCTCGTAGGCCGCGGTCGCCCGCTCGGCGAGCGGGTAGAGGCCGCGGTGGACGTTGGCGCTGTCGCGACGCAGGTGCTCCTCGACGGCGGCGATCACGGACGCCGGCTTGAGCGACGTCGCGCCGGAGTCGAGGTAGACGAGGTCGGGCTCCGCGTGGTAGATCGGGAAGTCCCGACGGTCGGCGAGCGTACTCATGCGGGCCGCGTGACGACGAGCTCGATCCGCTCGTCGAGGTCGCGCTCGACGAGCTCCAGCCGCTCGGCCGCGGCCCAGGCGCCGAAGTCGATCGGCGCGTCGGGGTCGGTGGCGATGACGGTCAGCGGCACGCCGGCATCGAGCCGGCGGAGCGCCTGCTTGGCCCGCAGCAGCGGCACCGGGCAGCGCTCGCCCGAGGTATCGAGGACGGCGTCGGGCATCAGCGGAACCGGATCCGGTCGGCCTTGACGTCCCCGTCGGGGGCGCGCTGCTCGTCGCTGGGCTCGTCGATGACGACCTCGAGCACCCGCTCGGCCTGCTCGGCGACGAGGGCGCCGAGGGCCACGAGCCGCTCGCGCAGCTGGCCGGCGACGTCCCCGGCGACCGCGCCCCGGCAGCTGACCCGCAGGGCCGCGTGGACGTCGGGCCGGCCGTGGCGGTCGACGTCCAGCTGCCAGTCGTGCAGCCGGTCGCCGAGCACCGCGTCGGTGACGGCGTGCAGCTCCATCTCGTGCAGCGCCCGGCCGCCGAGCCGCAGCTCGTTCTTGCGCCGGCCGAGGACCGACAGCCGCGGCTCGCCGCGCCCGCAGCCGCAGCGCGAGCGGTGGACCTGGACGATGTCGCCCGTGGCGTACCGGATCAGCGGCAGCAGCTCGCGGTCGAGATCGCTGACGATCACCTCGCCGCGGGTCCCGTCGGGGCACTCCTCGACGCGGACCGGGTCGCTGGCGCCGTCGATCAGCAGCTCGACCACGACCTTGTCCATCACGTGCATCGTGCGATCGCCGTCGGGACAGCTCATTGCGATCACGTCGGCCTCGACGCTGCCGTACAGCAGCCGGATGTCGATCGGCCAGTACCGGCGCACCCGGCGCTCGACGGCAGGCGGCAGGACGTCGCCGTAGAGGATCCCGGCCCGCAGGTTCGGGAAGACCTCGTCGACGGGGCCGAAGGTCTCCTCGGTCATCCGGCCGATCAGCTCGAGCATCAGCGGCGTGCCGAAGACGAAGGTCACCTCGGCGCCGCGGCCGGCGTCGAGGATCCGGTCGAAGTCGACGTAGGAGCTGTTGAGGGCCTCGGCCCCGAGCCGCTCGCTGCCGGCGACGGTCGCCCAGGCCGACAGCGACGGGGGCGGGGAGGCCAACGTCATCACGCGGTCCTCGGCGGTCAGCCCGGCGACGGCGAACGAGCGCGCCTCGTGGTCGATCTGGGCCTCGAGATCGGCCGCCGTGAAGGGGATCCGCTTCGACTGGCCGGACGTGCCCGAGGTCTGGAAGTAGCAGCGCGGGCACTCCCCGAACTCGGTCACGGTCGCGTCGACCGGGTTGGCGTTGGTCCACGCCGCGAGCGCGTCCGGGGTCAGCAGGGACGCGTCCTCGAGTCGTTCGAGCCGGCCGTACAACTGGTGCTCGAGCGGGAACGTCGTGCGCGCCGGCGGCGCCTGGATCTCGGTCATCGGTCCTTCCTGGGTGGCGGTCGGTCCGACGCTAGGTCGCCGGCGGCGCGCTGTCACCGGGGGGACCCCGCGACGTGCTCCCGCGGCGAGGGGACAGGGGAACCCCGCTTGCGCGAGCGGCCGTGGCGCCCGACGCTGCGGCGATGCCGACGTGGGAAGCCAGCGGGCGGGACGCCGTCGTCGAACTGCTCGATCGGGCGCGGGACGCCGAGGTCCGGCTGTCCGATGCTGCCGGTCGCCAGCAGGGGGCCTGCGTGATCGCCGTCGATGCCGAGGCGCTGTGGATCGAGACCGCCGGCGACCCGGTCGCGCTGGTCGGCGACGTCTGGTGCGAGGCGGCGCTGGCGAGCGCCTCCTGGAGCTTCCCGCTGGCGGTCCGCAACACGGTCGGCTCGACGATCGAGGCGGCGCTGCCGGTCAGCGTCCGGGCCGGGTCGCCGGCGGCGGTGCACGCGGAGGCGGGCTGGGTCGTCGGCACGGCCGCCGGCGAGCGGCCGGTCGTGCGGGCGGACTTCGACGCGCTCGTCGTCGCCGGGCCACCGCTGGCAGGCGAGGCGCTCGACGTGGTCGTGCGGACAGCGGCCGGCGAGCTGGAGCTGCGCGTCCAGGTGGCGGCGCGGTCGCACGGTCGCAGCGTGCTGCGACCGGTGCCCGAGCGGCACGCAGAGCTCGTCCGCTACCACGACCTGGTCGCCCGCAGCGCTCGTCCGCGGACGGCGCGACGCAGCGACAACGGGGCGCAGGTCTGGGACGTGTTCGCGGCCAGCGGCCTGCTAGGCACGTTCGACGACCCGGACGCCGCGAGCGAGCGGCGCGACCGCTACGCCGCGGCGATCGCTCGCCTGGCCGGGACGCCGCAGCTCGGGTTCAAGCTCGACTGGGTCGACGGGCGCGACGAGCCGTTCGCGACGGTCTCCTGCCTCAAGGCCTACGAGCGGACGTGGTTCGGCCTGCACCTGGCCAAGCCGCGCGGCGCGGCGCCCGACGGCACCCCGGGCAAGCACGTCCTCGACGCGATCTTCAACCAGTGGCACGAGCGGATGGCGGCCGACCCGAGCGCGCGCTGGCTGGTCAACCTGCTGCGCGACCACCCGGGCTTCCCGCAGGCGGCCGTGCGCGACGACCTGCGCTTCCTGCAGGCGACCGGGGCGAGTTGCGAGGTCCGCAGCCGGGTCGTCGAGATCGCCGTCGGCGAGCCGCTCGACGAGCCGGCCGACGACGACGCCCGCGCGGCGACCAACCGTGAGCTGGCGCTCGTCGCCGACGCGATCGCGGCTCGCCGTCCGCGCGCCTACTGCGAGGCGTTCGACCTGGTCGCCGAGCGGCTCGCGGGCGAGCGCGTCGCGGGCGCCTGGGCGGCGGCCGGGCTCGATCGCCAGCGGGCGGTCCTGGTGGTCCCGGACGGCGACGGCGGCATCCGCGGGGTCGCGATCGCGGAGCGCCTGACGCCGGGGCTGCACCTCTACGACCTGCTCGACGTCACCCGCCTGTACGCGTTCGGTCCCGGCGTCGCCCGGACCGTCGAGCTGCTGCTCGATCGGGTCGAGGACTGGTACCGGGCGGCCGGTCGCGCGCGGTTCGTGCTGCTGGTCGACGACGACCTGCCGCTCGACGCGCTGACCGTCGGCCGGCTCGGTCGCGACCTGGGGGAGGTCGACCAGGTGGTGCTGGACCTCGGCTTCGAGGCGGCGAACCTCGGCCTGCTGCGGGAGCGGCTGCGGGTGAGCTAGCCGCGGTCGCCGGCCGGTCGTCGCATTCGCGGCGGCCGGCCTGCTCCGTCCCGCTCGTCGGCGATCGCGCGCGTCAGGTCCGCGGCGCGTAGCGGTGGTGCAGCATCAGGTCGTTGCCGTCGGGATCGCGGAAGAACGCCATGTGGCAGACGCCGGTGTCGAACGTGTCGCCCAGGAAGGCGATGCCCTTGGCCTCGAGCTCCGCGCGGGCGGCCGCGACGTCGTCGACGCCGAGCGCCAGGTGGCCGTTCCTCTGCGGCGCGAAGGTCCTGCCCACCCGGTCCGGCTCCCAGATGCCGCAGCAGGTCTCGCCGACCCAGAACTCGAAGCGTGCGCGATCGTCGGGGCGCAGCCCGAGGGTGTCGACGTAGAAGCTGCGCGAGCGCTCCGCGTCCTGCGACGGGATGGCGATGAAGTCGAGGCCGAACGTGGTCATGGTGCTGCTCCGATCCTGGGCGGGTGGTGTGGCGTGACGCTACCGCGCGAGCGCGACCCGGACGCGGAACCTGAAGAACCGCCGCGTCGCCCCGCGACGGCCGCCCGCGGACCCGGCCCCACTACGGTGCGGGGCATGGCCTCGCATCTGATCCACACCTGCGTCCGGGTCCGCGACATCGACGCCTCGCTGCGCTTCTACGAGGCGCTCGGCTTCGAGCGCCGGGGACGCCTGAACTTCGACAGCGCCTACAACGTGTACCTGGGCCTGCCAGGCGACGGCGACCGGCTGGAGCTGACCGTCAACGACGGCCGCGAGCAGCCCTACGCGCTCGGCGAGGGGTACAACCACATCGCGCTGGTGGTCGACGACCTCTCGCAGACCCTGGCGGACCTGAAGGCCAAGGTCCACGTCGATCCCGAGAAGCCCGCCTACCGGCCCGGCG
The DNA here is from genome assembly GCF_000240225.1 of Patulibacter medicamentivorans. Lineage (GTDB taxonomy): Bacteria > Actinomycetota > Thermoleophilia > Solirubrobacterales > Solirubrobacteraceae > Patulibacter > Patulibacter medicamentivorans. The sequence goes on along the minus strand of NZ_AGUD01000018.1, from coordinate 15,321 downwards.
GTCGCGACGACCTGCCGCTGATCGCGTTCGTCCAGGATCCCGACGGGTACCGGATCGAGCTGATCGAGCGCGACTTCGCGACGCCCCAGGATCCCGATCGCTGAAGGCGGGGCGGTAGGGTCCCGCTCCGGCCCGGCGATCGGAGAGCGGCATGCAGCACGACGACTACCAGCGCTACGACGGACTCGGCCTCGCGGCGCTCGTCGCCGACGGCGAGGTGACGGCCGGCGAGCTGCTGGACGCCGCTCGCGCCCGGGCCGCCGCGGTCAATCCGCGGATCAACGCGATCGTCCGCGAGCTCGAGCCCGAGGCCGACGCGCGGGTCGCGTCCGACGCCGCGCTGAGCGGGCCGTTCGCCGGGGTCCCGTTCGTGATCAAGGACCTCGGTCAGGACTACGCCGGGGTTCCGACCAGCGGCGGGTCGCGGTCGCTGGCGACGGTGCCGGCCGCCCAGCACGCGACCGTGGTCCAGCGGTGGCTCGACGCCGGCCTGGTGATCTTCGGCAAGACCAACACCCCGGAGTTCGGGGCCAAGGGCATCACCGAGCCCGAGCTGTTCGGGCCCGCGCGCAACCCGTGGGACCTCGACCGCACGCCCGGGGGCTCGTCGGGCGGCGCGGCCGCGGCGGTCGCCGCCGGGATCGTCCCGGTCGCGGGCGCCAGCGACGGCGGCGGATCGATCCGGATCCCGGCCGCCTGCTGCGGGCTGTTCGGGCTCAAGGCCGGTCGCGGCCTGGTGCCGTCGGGCCCGCTGGTCGGCGAGGGCCTGCACGGCTCCGCGACCCACGGCGTGCTCTCCCGCAGCGTGCGCGACAGCGCCGCGATGCTCGACCTGCTGGCCGGCGCCGACGCGGCCTCGCCCTACGACGCTCCGCGCCCGGCGGGCCCGCTGCTGGACGAGGTCGGGCGCGATCCCGGCCGGCTGCGGATCGGGGTCCGCGTGCCGAGCGCGATCACCCCGGACCCCGATCCCGAGGCCCACGCCGCCGTCGCCGCCGCGGTCGCCGCGCTGGAGGAGCTCGGCCACGAGGTCGTCGAGCTGCCGGAGGCGCCCTACGACGATGCGGCGCTGGCCAAGGACTTCCTGACCTCGTGGTTCGTCAGCCTCGCCTGGCAGGTGTCCGAGATCAAGCGTCGCACCGGCTGCGGCGACGAGGGCTTCGAGCGCGACACGCTGATCATGGCCGCGCTCGGACGGGGCACCAGCGGGGTCGCCTACTGCGACGCGCTCGAGCGGCGGCAGCTGCACGTCCGGCGCCTCGCCGAGTTCCACGCCGGCCACGACCTGCTGCTGACGCCGACGCTCGCGACGCCGCCGCCGAGGATCGGCGAGTTCGACCTGCCGCTGCCGGTCCAGCGGCTCTCGGACCTGGTGCTGCGGACCCGGACCGGCGGCCTGCTGCGGCACGTCGGGCTCGTCGACCGGATGATCGACGAGAACCTCGGCTGGGTGCCCTACACGCAGCTGGCCAACCTGACCGGCCGGCCGGCGGCCAGCGTTCCGCTGCACTGGACCGCGGCGGGTCTGCCGCTGGGCGTCCAGTTCGTCGCCGCGCCCGGCGGCGAGGGGCTGCTGCTGCGCCTCGCCGCGCAGCTCGAGGCGGCCCGCCCGTGGGCCGACCGCCGCGCGCCGCTCTGAGCGGGCGTCGCGGCGGGCAGGTGCGAGCGGCGCCCGGCGCGGGCGCCGCGCTCAGTCGGCCGCGATCGGCAGCGGTTCGGTCGTCGCCGCCACGCCACCGCGCGAGAACTCCATCACGCCGTCGTCGACGGCGCCGAGCTTCAGGCTAAGGATGTCGCGTGGGTAGTTCTGGTACAGCCGCCACGGTGCCTTGGAGCCCTGCTTGGGGAACTGGTCGATGGCGCGCTGGACGTAGCCGGAGGCGAGGTCGATGAAGTCGACGCTCTCGATCGACGGGTCGCGGTTCTGCGGCGTCGCCCGCTGGAAGCCGTGCTCGTCCATGTGGTTGAGCAGCCGGCAGACGTAGGCGCACGTGAGGTCGCACTTCAGCGTCCACGAGGCGTTCGTGTAGCCGATCGAGATCGCGAAGTTCGGCACCCCGCTGAGCATCATGCCCTTGTAGCCCATGGTCTCCGGCAGGCGGATCTGCTCGCCGTCGACCACCAGCTGCATCCCGCCGATCGCCTGCAGGTTGAGGCCGGTCGCGGTGACGATCAGGTCAGCCTCGAGCTCGGCGCCGGACTCCAGCTTCAGGCCGGTCTCGGTGAAGCGCTCGATCCGGTCGGTGACGACCGACGCGTCGCCGTGGCGGATCGACCGGAAGAGGTCGCCGTCGGGGACGATGCACAGCCGCTGGTCCCAGGGGTCGTAGCGCGGCTTGAAGTGGGTGTCGACGTCGTAGCCGTCGGGCAGTTGCCGGACGACGCCGCTGCGGATGATCCGCTTCATCAGCGCCGGGCGCCGGCGGCTGAGCTGGAAGCTCGTCATCGTCAGCAGCACGTTCTTCCAGCGCGCGGCCGAGTAGGCGAGCTTCGACGGCAGCACCCGCCGCAGGACGTTCGCGATCGCGTCCTCGCCGGGCAGCGCCAGGATGTAGGTGGGGGAGCGCTGCAGCATCGTCACGTGCGCGGCCTCCTTCGCGAGCGCGGGGACGAGCGTGACCGCGGTCGCGCCGCTGCCGATGACGACGACCCGCTTGCCGGCGTACTCGACGTCCTCGGTCCAGTGCTGCGGGTGGACGATCCGCCCGCCGAAGTCCTCGATCCCGGCGAAGTCGGGGGTGAAGCCCTGGTCGTAGCGGTAGTAGCCGCTGCAGGTGAAGAGGAAGCCGCAGGTCAGGCGGACCGTCTCGCCGCTGTCGGTGCGCGTCGCCTCGACGGTCCAGCGGCTGTCGGCGGTCGACCACTCGGCGCGCACGACGCGGTGGCCGAAGCGGATCTTGCTGTCGATCCCGCCCTCGGCCGCCGTCTCGCGGACGTAGCGCAGGATGTCGGGCCCGTCGGCGATCGACTTGGCCTCGGTCCACGGCCGGAAGTCGTAGCCCAGCGTGTACATGTCGGAGTCCGAGCGGATCCCGGGATAGCGGAAGAGGTCCCACGTCCCGCCGATCGCGTCGCGGCTCTCGAGGATCGCGTAGCTCTTGCCCGGGCAGTCCTGCTGCAGGTGATGGCCGGCGCCGATGCCGGACAGGCCGGCGCCGACGATCAGCACATCGAGGTGTTCGAGCGACATCAACGGCCATCTCTCTCCGGTCGAGGCGGTGACGAAGGCCAGCCTACCGGTGAGTAGGGTCGATGGCGAATCGGGCGTCCCGGCCGCTCGCGACGGACGCTGCGGCGGCGGGCCCGGCCCGCCGCCGGCTCCGGGGTCAGGCGGCGACGGGCGACCAGAGCGCGTCGACCTCGCGCTCGGCGGCGGCCAGGCTCTCGGCCGCCAGCTCGCGCAGGTCGGCCATCTGCGGGTTGACGTCGGCCAGCGTCAGCGAGGCGGTGATGAAGCGCGGCTCGAGGCCGGTCAGGCTGATGCCGTGCGGGAGCCAGCTCTCGGCGTGGTCCCAGCCCTCGCGCGGGGTGCCCGGGTCGTAGCCGCCGCCGCGCGACGACAGCACCACGAACTCGCGATCGCCGAGCAGGCCGGCGCCGGTCTCGGGGTCGATCGAGAGCCCGGGGGCGATCAGGTGGTCGACCCAGGCCTTGACCGAGCTGGGCGGGCCGAAGTTGTAGAGCGGCAGCCCGAGCAGGATCGTGGTCGCCTGCTCGATCTCGCCGACGAGCCGCTGCGAGAGCGCGTACGAGGCGGCCTGGGCCGGCGTGTGCTGGTCGGGCGGCAGCATCCGGGCGGTGCCGCCGGCGGCGTCCAGGTGCGGGATCGGCTCGGCGCCGAGGTCGCGATAGCTCACGGTCCCCTGCGGGTGGACGGCCTGCCAGCGGGCGGCGGCGCGCGCGGTCAGCGCGCGGCTGACCGACCGCTCGCCCTGGATGCTCGAGTCGATGTGCAGCAGGTGGGACGCCATTCGTTGCTTCTCCATAGATCGTTAGTGAAGGGCAAACGAGTTGTAGCACGCGAAGCAGTGCTTCCCGGGCGCAATGGCGCCGCGGCGTCGCCCGCCGGGCGGCGCGGACCGCTGATCTAGACTGGGCGGATCGCGTCCGTGCCCTCCACCGACCACGGGACCCACGGTTCCGCCGCGCTCCTGGACCACCTGGCGCGCCGGATGCGGCTGCGCGCCGAGTCGGCGCTGACCCCGCTCGGCCTGCGTCCGCGGCACCTGGTCGCGCTGACCGTCCTGCGCGACCACGGTGGGAGCACCCAGCAGGCGCTGGCCGCCGCGCTCCAGATCGACCGCACCAACCTGGTCGGCCTGCTGAACGAGCTGGAGGACGAGGGGCTGATCGTCCGCACCCGCTCGGTCGAGGACCGCCGCCGCCACATCGTCGAGCTGACCGCCGCCGGCGGCGATCGCCTGGCACGGGCCGAGTGCGCCCTCGCCGCCGTCGAGGGCGAGGTCCTCGGCGCCCTCGACGAGGCCGAGCGCGAGACGCTCTACCGGCTGCTGCAGCAGGCGACGTCCGGGCACGTGGTCGACTGCGCCGCCGCCAGCGGCGTGCCGGTCGACGGCGCCGGGGACGCCTGCTGAGGGCGATCGCGGTGCTGCGCCACCGCTAGGATCGCCGCGTGGAGGCGAGCGATCGTGCCTACCTGCTCGACCTCTGCGACGAGCTGCTGGGCCCCGGCGAGCGCGACCACGGCTGGCCGTGGCTGCGCGACGACGAGGGCGATCCGCTGCTGGTCGACGGCTTCTGGTCGAGCCGCCAGCTGGCCCTGCTGCTGCTCGACGGTCCCACCGATCGCTGGCGCTACGCCCTGGGGACGCTGGCGCTGCGCGGGAGCTACCTGCTCGGGATCGACGTCGAGCGGTTCGATCACGACGCCGACGGGCGGCTGGTCCGCGAGCCGTCGGCCGACCGCCGGCAGCTGGCGCCGATCGCGACGGTCCACGGCTGGATGGAGCTGCAGGCGCTGCCCGAGGCCGAGGGACTGATCGTCCCGCTCGGGGCGCACGACGCCCGGGGGTCCGAGGAGCTGTCGTACGTCTTCGATTCGGTCGACCCGGGCGGCGACCACCTGGACGTCGGCGAGCCGCCGGGGGACTCCGCGGGCGACGAGCACGGCCACTCGCGGGAGGAGCAGGACGAGGCTGGACGGGCGTGGGAGGAGCCGTACGAGCACGACGGTCCGTGGGACCCGGACGAGGCAGGGGAGGGGATCGCTGCGCCGCCGCCGGTCTTCGACGTCGGCTGGCGGGCGCTGCCGATCGCGCTGGCCACCCTCGAGGCGTCGATCCTGGCGCGGCGCGCGTTCGGGCCGGACGTGGTCTCCGGCGAGCGGGGTCCGCTCGAGCTGCAGCTCCTGATCGCGATCGCGGACATCGAGCCGCGCGACGGGCAACGCGCCGACGATCGGCAGACGACCCGCGGTCTGGCCACGCGGCTGGCGCTGCGAGAGCGGACGGTGGCCGACCTGGCCGAGTCGCTCGTCGCCGGCGAGCTGCTGCGGCCGAACGGCGCCGGTCACGAGAACCCCGAGGGCTTCGCGCTGACCGACGACGGGCGCGAGCTGCTGCTGGCCTGGCTGGCCCGGATCGCCCCGCTGTTCGAGGGCTGGCCGCCGAAGGGGACCGGCGCCGACGACGCTGCCTGAGCCGGAACGAGAAAGCGGGATCGGGGTGCTCCCGGCGCCGCGGCAGGCCCCGCCAGGCGCCCGCCGCGACGGGCGCGATCCGTCCGCGGTCCGGATAGGGTCGGTTGGTGCCGTCGATCACCCGCCGTCCCTCCGTCGGTCGCGAGCGCCGAGACGCCGTCGAGGAGCAGGTCTTCGCCGCGGTCGAGCGGCTGCTGAACGAGGGCGCGAGCTACACCGAGCTGGGAGTGCTGCGGATCGCCGAGGAGGCCGGGATCGCGCGCTCGACCTTCTACGTCCACTTCCGGGACAAGATCGACCTGCTGATCCGGCTGGCCGAGAGCGCCAGCGAGGTGATCTTCGCCGAGGCCGATCGCTGGGTCCAGAGCGACGAGGCCGGCATCATCGGTCTGGAGCGGACGATGGCCCTGATCGTCTCCCAGTACCGCGAGCACGCCGCCGCGCTGCAGGCGCTCGCCGAGGTCGCCGGCTACGAGCCCGCGGCGGACGAGTACTGGCGGGCCCGGATCGGCGGCTTCGCCGGGGCGCTGCAGGTCCGCCTGGCGAGCGAGCAGGGGAGCGGCCAGGTCGACGCGGCGATCGACGCCGAGGCGGTCGCCCACGCCGTCGCCTGGGCGGTCGAGCGCAACATCACCCAGCACATCCGCGTCGACGACGGCAGCGGCGACGAGCGGCTGGCCAAGTCGCTGGCGCAGGTCGCGTGGCGGGTCTTCTACGGCCGGGTCGAGCCGGCGTAGGGGAGGGCGGCCCTGGCCGTCGCGTCCCGATGACCGAGCCCTCGGCCTCAGCCCGAACGGGCAGCGTGCTGCCGGCCGCGATCTGCGTCGGGGTCGTCGTGGCGATCGCGCTGCTCGGCAACGTCGGCGTCGTCGGTTCGCTCGAGTCGTCGTTGACGATCTAGGCGCCCGAGACCGCCGTCGTCGGCGTCTCGTACCTGGTCAGGACCACGCCTTCGGGGAACGTCCGGGTCTCCACCAGGGTCAGCTTCACCCAGTTGTCCAGAGTCGGGAAGAACGGCGTGCCGCTGACAGCCCTTTCCCTGACGCGTCCGGCCCAGCGTAGTCTTGCCTAGGCAGTGCTACCGACGCGTCCTCGACGCCTCACGGCAGATCGCCCGCGAGGACCCGCTTGAGGTCCTTCAGGAGCAGCAGCAGGTGCAGGGGATCGGTGGGCGAGGGCTCGAAGCCATAGCGCTGATACCAGGCCCGGGCTCGTTCGTGCTTGGCGTGCACGAGCAGCACACGGATCCCGATCGGGTCGCTGGCTCCGACCACACGCAGCATCGCGTCGCGCAGCAGCGAGCGGCCGACGCGCTGCCCCTGATGGTCGCCGTCCACCGCCAGGCGGGCGAGCAGCACCGCCGGCACCGCACGCTCCCGCGGCTGCCCCTTCAAGACGCGGGCAGTCGCGTCGGTCGCCTCGATCGATGCGGCGGCCAGCGCGTAGTAGCCGACCACCCGCGACGGCTCGTCGGAGTGGGTGGTGACGAACACCCGAGCCCCACCGCTGGCGTGGCTGGAGCGCGCGTGACGCGCGAGCCAGCCGTCCAACGCCGGCTCGCCGCACGCGAACGCGGCGAGGTCGTCGTGCGGGGCCAGCGGCCGGGGACGGGCGTAGCCCACGCGATCAGCCGAAGACGCTATCGGTCGTCAGCAGCTCGCGGAGCCCGTCGGGCTCGCGAGCAGGGCGATCGAGCAGGTCCACGAACGCCGACCAGGTTGGCTCGTCGAGCACGAACCGGGTGCGATCGGCGAGCACGCGCTCCGCCTCGCCGACCGCGGCACCGACGACGAAGTCGGTCAGGTTGCGGTGCGCGGTCAGTGCCGCAGCCCGCACCACCTGGTCGGCCGGCTCGGTCACGCGCAACGTCCAGCGGGTGCCCTTCAGATCAGCCATGGACCTAGCGTACAGCCAATAGACGTACACGACGAGGGACGCCTCGGGGCCGGCACGACGGTTTGGGCCACGAACGGGCCACGAGCCCCATCCTCGGCTCGTAGGCGCTCGCGTCCCGAACCACCCCAGAACGCAGAAGGGCCCCGCAACTGCGGGGCCCTTCTGGACTTCTTCGAGGTGCGCGATACAAGACTCGAACTTGTGACCTCACGCATGTCAAGCGTGCGCTCTAACCAACTGAGCTAATCGCGCCAAGCGAGCGGGAAGAGTAGCACCGGCGGCGCTCGCGTGATCGCTGACCCGGTCGCCGGGGATCGGGGCTCGGCGGAGGCCAGGCGGTCGCCGGCTTCGCGGCGCTCGCGCCGTCTCACGCGCTACCCTGCACAGCCCTGGCACCGTGGCGGAGTGGCTACGCAGCGGCCTGCAAAGCCGTGTACACCGGTTCGATTCCGGTCGGTGCCTCTGATGCGGCGCGTCGTCCCCGGGACGGCGCGCCGTTCGTCGTTGCGGGCAGGCATGGGACGCCAGGGCCGGCGCGGCGATGGCGCTCTGGCGCCTGCTGCCGGTAGGGGAGGGCGGACACGCCACGGTGCCTCGGCGAGCGGGGGTGTGGCGTCTGGTGCCGGCTGGGTTGCTCGGGCCCCCGCCTGCCGCCCTGGCTCGCGCCTGCCGAGCCGCGCCCGCCCTCAGACCACCGCGGCCGGCGTCGACGGCGGCCCGGCCGCCGGCTCCGACGGCGCCGGCGCCGGTCGCGGGCGGCGGTTGCGCCAGTCGCGGATCAGGACCGTCCATCCGGCGCAGCCGGCGGCGATCAGGATCGGCATCAGCGGCAGGTTGTAGCGGCCGTGGGCGACGGCGATCATGTGGACCCCGGTCGCGGTCGCCAGGCCCAGGAGGATCGCGCCGAGGGCCGGGTCGCGGCGGCGCAGCAGGCCGTAGAGGAGGCCGAAGAAGGCCGCCAGGATCAGGACCACGTGGTAGATCCGGAGCAGCGGCATCGGGGTGCTGGAGCCGCCGAGCGTGGCCCGGAACCACATCTTCCCGATCTTGAAGGAGAACATCCCCGCCAGCTCGACCGGGTGGTGCAGGGCCGCGTCCTTGAGGTTCTTCTTCGCCTCCTTCATCAGGGCCGCGTCGCGGTCCAGCTCCGGATGGCGGTGGGCGACGTCGTCGAGCACGATCGCCGCCGGGATCTGCTTGTAGCCCGTCTTGGCGTACTTCGGGTGCTTGGCCCGGATCTGCCGCAGCATCGCGTACTTCATGTCGTACGTGGAGCCGTTGCCGGGCAGGTAGGTGCCGACGAAGAACGCCGAGCCGCCGCCGCTGGTCACGGGCACCAGCTTGCCGGCCGTGTCGGAGGCCTGGATCGTCCACGGCAGCACGACGATCGCGCAGCACGCGAGCAGCGCCGCCGCGGCCTGGCCGCCGCGCTTCCAGCCGACCGTGTTGCCGAGCACGACCAGCGCCAGCACGGCCACCAGCGGCGGGACGAACAGCAGGTCGGTGCGGGTCAGCAGGACGCCGCCGAAGAGCGCCCCGGCGGTGCCCCACCACGGCAGCAGCCGCGTTCGCCAGGCGAGCGCGACGGCGGCGAACGCCGAGGTCACCATCAGCGCCCCGAGCGGCTCGGACAGCAGGTTGCTCGGTCCCCAGAACGCTGGTGGGTAGAACGCCAGCAGCGCGGCGGCGACCACCCCCGTCCACGGTCCGGCGAGCGCCCAGCCGAGCACGAAGAGGACGAGGATCGTCAGCGTCGATATCGCCCACTGAGCGTAGTTCAGGACCCGGGTGTCGTCGCGATGGGTCGGGTGCTTGCCGGGCTGGAGCTTGTACGCGAGCGCGAAGACCTGGGGGGTGCCCGGCGGCCAGTGCAGCGCCTTGACCTTGCCGTTCGTGCCGGAGTAGTTGCCGGTCAGCGCCAGGTGCTGCGCGATCGTGGCGTAGGAGCGCGCGTCGGCCGACAGCTCCTTGCCCTTGATCGGGTGACGGGCCTGGTCGAAGCGGATGCCGCCGCCGACCAGGAGCACCAGCAACAGCGCGATCCAGGCGGACCTCGGGACCAGGCGCAGGCGCGGCATCACGGGCAGGTTACGGGGTCGTCCCGGGGCGCGAAGCCATCTGGCGGCCGGACGCTCGGGGAGCCCTCGCCCGTGTCGGGGAGGCCGCGCGGCGACCGGCGAGCGCCGCCGCAGGCCCCGCTACGGTCAAGCGATGGCCCGCGAGGAACCGCCGACCGACGACGAGCCGACCCGGGTGGCGGGGCCCGGTGGCGCGGCCGACCAGGCCGCGCCGGCGACCGGCGGCGACGCGGACGAGCGGGATGCGGCGTCCGCCGATGCGCCGCCGGCCGCCGACGCGCGGGACGCGTCGGCCGCCGCCGACGATCCGCCCGCCGCCGACGACCCGCCCGCCTCGGCGTCCAGCGGCCTCGGCGGCAAGGCCGCTGAGGGGGCCAAGACCGTCGGCGACCGCGTCACCCAGGCGGCCAGCGCGACCGCCCAGGCGCTGCGCGAGACCGACGTCCGCGAGATCGCCCACCACACCACCAATCTGATCGAGAACGCCCGCCCGTTCTTCCTGGCCGCGTTCGCCGTCGCGTTCTCGGTCCTGGCGTGGGTCGAGGACCAGACGCCGGTCGCGGTCGTCTTCGCGATCGGGGCGATCCTGTTCGTGCTCGGCGCCGCCTACTCGCGTGAGGTCGACGGCCTGCTGACCCGCGGACGCGACCACGACGAGCCCGGCGACTGAGCGCGGGCGCGGGCGCGGGGGACGCCCGCCGCGATCAGTCCCCGAGCACCTCGTCGCCGAGCGTGACCGCCAGCATCAGCGCGGTCTGCAGCTCGACGCGCCGGTGGGCGATCGGCAGGCCGAGGATCTGCTCCGCCCGCCGGACCCGCGTGTAGACCGTGTTCTTGTGCAGGTGCAGCGCCTCGGCGGCCAGCAGGTGGCTGCCGCCGTGGGCGAGGAACGAGAGCAGCGTCTCGCGCAGCCGCGCGGCGCCGTCCTCGCGGGCCGCCAGCGCGCCCAGCTCGCCGGTCACGAACCGCCGTGCGCGGTCGGCGTCGGAGGCCAGCAGCGAGACCAGCTCGACGGAGCGGTAGGAGATCGTGCGGCCGGTCGCCTGCGGCGACTGCATCCACAGCCGCGCGGCGTGCTGGGCCTCGTCGTGGGTCACCCGGAAGCCCTCGACGCCGAACGCCGGCCGGCCGATCGCCAGCCGCACGCCGTCGCGTGGGCGGTAGCGCTCCAGGCGCCCCAGCGCCTCCATGCTCGGCGGCTGGATCGTGCCGCACCAGGCCCACAGGACCGAGGCGCCGGCCGGCACCAGCAGCGGCTCGCTGCAGCCGAGCGTCATCGCCGCCTCGGTCGCCTCCTTCTCCAGCGAGCGGTAGTCGGCGCCGGTCCCGAGCGCGCCCTCGTTGGCCAGCACCAGGCCGATGTGGTGGCTGCGCAGCGAGTAGCCGAGGCGGCTCGAGGCGACCTGCTCGTCGAGCGAGCGACCCTCGATCAGCTCGCGCGCGGTCTCGGCGCGGACGGCGGCCGCGGTCCGCACCCAGCGGTCGCGCTCCTGGTGGTAGGCGTCGACGAGGTCGTCGCAGATCAGGTCGACGTACTCGAACAGGAACCCGGCCAGCGCCTCGAGCGTCGGGACGATCACCTCGTCCTCGGCGGCGACCTCCCGCAGGTGACGCGACGCGCTGGCCCACAGGAAGTTCTGCCCGACCCGGTAGGCCCGCAGCAGCACCGCCAGCGGGATCCGCCGGTGGACGAGGCCGATCGCGTACTCGCGCGCCGCCTCCGGCACCATCAGCGACGTGGCCGGCCGGCCGGCGTTCAGCAGCTGGACGATCTGCTCGATGTTGGCGGTGCAGCTGCTCTCCGTCTCGGCGAACATCGTCCGCTGGTCGGCCACGCCGCCGAGCTCGGGGATCCGGTCGTGGACGTTGAGCGCCATGTGGACCCCGTGGTTGGGGTGCACATCGGTCATGCCGGCGATCAGGTCCCGGCCCGGGTTCGGGACGATCACCGCCGTCGCGGGGGCCGCGAGGACGCCTTCGGATGCCGCCAGCTCGATCTCGAGCGACGCGCGTGCGCTGGTCTGCATGGTTCCTCCCTCCCGGACCACGTCGTAGACGCGGTCCACGGGGCCATTAGACCGCCTCGGGTCGCCGCTGTGAAGGGGCGGTTGTCCACCGGCCTCGCCGGTCGGTGTGCCGGTGGCACAAACCTCGAGCGAGAATCGGGCTTGGAAGCGGGCCTCGCCGCGGTCGTCCCCCGACACCGGTGTGCTCTGGTCCGTCATCGTGTTCCCCCCTTGCGGACGGCGCGCCGGAACCGGCGCGACTACCGCGTCCCCGCGAGGACCCGGTGCAACCGCAGCGCGACCTGCAGCTCGGCGCGGCGCCCCGCGACCGGGGTCTGGAGCAGCGCCTCGATCTCGCGGATCCGGTTGCGGACCGTGTGCTCGTGGACGCCGAGCGTGGCCGCGGTCGAGACGTGCGACCCCGTCGCCAGCCACGTCAGCAGCGTGTCGCGCAGGCGCGCGGCGCGACCGTCCTCCGCGGCCAGCGGTCCCAGCTCGGTGACGACGAAGTCGCCCGCGCGCTCCTCGTCGTCGATCAGCAGGGCCTCGAGCCGCACGTCGGCGTCCCAGACCACCGACGGCGCGCCGCCGAGCGCGGCCTGGACCCGGGCGGCCTCGAGCGCCCGGCGGCGCGTCTGCCGGAAGCCGCTCAGGCCGCGGCCGACGGTGCCGACCGCGACGGTCGCCGAGATCCCCGCCAGCACGCGCTTCAGCCGTGCGATCGCCGCCGGCGGGAAGGCGTCGGATGCCCCGAGCCAGAGGCCCCACTCGTGCAGCCCGTGACGGTGCAGCAGCGACTCGGACGCGGCGAGCGCCGCGCGCAGCTGGGTCGCCTCCTCCTCCGGCCGCCGGCTGCTGCCGGTCTGCAGCAGCAGGAACAGGTGGCTGCCCTCGAGCCGGTAGCCGAGGGCCCGTGCGACGTCGTCGTCGGGCTCGGCGATCCGGTCCTCGAGCAGGTCGCGCAGGACGGTCTCGCGCAGGTGCTCGCGGCCGGAGCGGCGCTCGGCGGCCACCCGCTCGTACTGCGCGATCACGGGGGTCAGGATGTGGTTGATGTAGGCGAACAGCTGGGTGCTCGGCCAGTCCAGGTAGTCGTCGAGCGGCAGCCCCGAGCCCTGGGAGTGGTCGCGCGCGACCTGGAACCACGCCGACCAGAAGCTGTTCTGGCCGGCCCGGTAGGCGCCCTCCAGCGAGCTCGCCGGCAGCCGCATCTCGGCGACCGCGCCGGCGAACTCCAGCGCACCGGGGCGGGGGCGGGTCTCCTCGACCCGCGTCGTCCCCGACAGGATCGACCGCAGGTTGACCACGTTCTCGCGGACGCTGCGCTCGGCGATCGCGACGAACGCGCGATCGGAGGAGCGCTCCGGGAAGGCGTCGGCCAGGACCCGGTCGGTCAGGGCGCGCGCCGTCTCGTCGAGGTCCAGGCGCTGGGCCGCGTCGCGGATCTCCGCGGTCGTGCTGTCGGTGGTCGCCGGTGGTGGGGTCACGTGGCCTCCTCGGAGCCCATCGCCGGACGACGGACCCTGCACGCGACACTAAGCCGCGCCCGCGCGCGAGCGGGTGGGACCGCGACCCACCACCGCCGCCATGCGATGGGACGGCGAGCTACACGCACAGCGTCGTTCTTCACTGCCCGGGGCCGTCCGGGTTGTGGGAACCCGTCAACCGGCCGCCGGCGAGCGCACCGAAGGCGCCATTCCAGCGGACCGCTGGCGACCGTAGCGTGGCAGCGTGGAGACCACCGCCCCGCTTCTGCACCAGACCGTCGGCGAGCTGCTGGAGCGCAGCATCCGCGCCTACCCCGACCGGGTCGCCGTGGTCCACGGCGATCGCCGCGTGACCTACGCCGAGCTGGGGACCGCCGTCCGTCGCGCCGGCCGGGCCCTGCGGGCGCTCGGGCTGGAGCGGGGAGACCGGGTCGCGCTGCTGTCCGGCGACCGGGTCGAGCTGCTGGTGGCGTTCTACGCGACGCTCTGGTCGGGGCTGGCGATCGTCCCGCTGAACGCGCGGATGGCCGAGGAGGACCTGGCGCACGTCGTCGGCGACTCCGGGGCGCGGGTGCTGATCCACGACGCCCAGTACCGCGAGCGGGCCGCGCGGATCGTCGCCGGCAGCGCGGTCGAGCACCTGGTCGCGGCCGAGCCGGGGTCGGCGGTCGCGGGCGGGCACGAGCTGGCGGACCTGGCCGACGTCCAGGAGGACGGGCCGGTCGCGGACCCGGCGAGCCCCGCCGACCTGGCCGCGGTCTTCTACACCGGCGGGACCACCGGGCGGCCGAAGGGCGTCCAGCACACGCAGGCGGCGCTGGTCGCGGCCTTCGTCTCGGAGGCGCTGGAGATGGGCCTCGGTGAGCGCGAGGTGTTCGCCCACGCCGCGCCGCTGACCCACGCGTCGGGGATGTTCTGCGTGCCGGTCTGGATGCGAGGCGGCACCAACCTGGTGCTCGGCGGCTTCGACCCCCAGCAGCTGCTCGACGCGATCGAGCGGGAGCGGGTCACGGCGATGCTGCTGGTCCCGACGATGCTCTACGTGATCCTCGACCAGCCGGACCTGGCCGAGCGCGACCTGTCGAGCCTGCGAACGGTGATCTACGGGGCGGCGCCGATGGGTCGCGAGCGGCTGCTGCAGGCGATCGAGCGCTTCGGCCCGATCTTCACCCAGCTCTACGGCCAGACCGAGGCGCCGAACCAGCTGTGCGTGCTGAGCCGCGCCGACCACGCCGACGCGGTCGCGTCCGGCGACCTGTCGATCCTCGGCTCCTGCGGGCGGCCGGTGACGATCGCCGACGTGCGGGTCGTCGACGGCGAGGGCAACGAGTGCCCGGTCGGCGTCCCCGGGGAGATCGTCGCCCGGGGCCCGCACGTGATGCTCGGCTACCGCAACCTGCCCGAGCAGACCGCGGAGACCCTGATCGACGGCTGGCTGCACACCGGCGACATCGCGCAGCGCGACGAGCGGGGCTTCATCCACATCGTCGATCGCAAGAAGGACATGATCATCTCGGGCGGGTTCAACGTGTACCCGAAGGAGGTCGAGCAGGCCCTCTTCCAGCACCCGCACGTCCGCGACGCCTGCGTGATCGGGATCCCCGACGAGAAGTGGGGCGAGACCGTCAAGGCGGTGGTCGTCGCCGACGACCCGTCCGCGGTCACCGAGGCCGAGCTGATCGCCTGGGTCAAGGAGCGCAAGGGCGCCGTGGTCGCTCCCAAGTCGGTCGACCTGGTCGACGCGATCCCGCTGACCGCGGTCGGCAAGCACGACAAGCCGGCGCTGCGGAAGGCCTACTGGGGCGGACGCGAGCGAGCCGTCAACTGAGTCGCGCGGCGTGCCGCGCTTCGCACCGATCCTGCAGGACGTCGCCGCGCGGCTGGCCGGCCGCGAGGGCCACGAGCTGCGCCGCGACCCGGTCGCCTGGGCGCACGCGCTGCGCGACGCGACCGACCTGGCCGCCCCGGACGTCGTCGTCAGCCACCACGATCCGCAGCTCGAGGCCGATGCCCTGCGCGCGGCGCTGGCCGACGGCGAGGAGTGGGCCGACCGGCTGCTGGACGCCGCGCCGCTGGCGCTGACCGCCCCGGCGACGCAGGCCGTCGAGCTGGTGCGGACGCTGGCGGGGCTGGGGATCGGCGGCGCGCCGGTCGCCGCCGCGGTCAGCGCGCCGGCGAGCGTCGCGGCGGCGCTC